>CAZFAR010000032.1:0-14866 GCA_964516825.1 uncultured Thermococci archaeon | reverse complement strand
AGAGAGCTCGATTAGAAGCTCAAATACACAGGCTGACCTACGATGAGGATATATCTGTGTCCTCGCTCTGCAAGAAGATCGGTGATCTGGTGCAGATGCATACCCAGTACGGTGGATTGAGACCTTTTGGGGCTTCTCTGATCATTGGAGGTGTAAATGAGGAGCCAGAGCTGTTCATGACAGATCCAAGTGGGGGATACCTGGGCTGGAAGGCTGTTTCCATTGGCTCTGGAAGGACATCTGCTCAGGATGTCTTTGAATCAGAGTACAAAGACGACATCACCCTGGATGATTCTGTACTGCTGGCTCTGAAGGCTCTGAAGCCGTCTGTTGAAGCTCTGGTCAAGGGAAACATTGAAATGGCATTGGTCAGGGATAGGAAGTTCACGAAAATGTCAGACGATGAAGTCAAGAAGTACATCGACCAGTTGAGAGAGTGATTCTGTGAAGAAGATGGTGAGTCTTCTTCTCTTTGTCCTTGCAGTGGGCTGTATCTCCCAGGAAAGAGGAGGAATACAGTCCATCGAGGATTTAGAAGGCAAGACTATAGCTATTCCTGGAAAAGCTACTGTGCAAGACTTTCTGCTGCAGAAGTTTCTGAGAGAACATAATTTGAACGTGAATATTGTCATTGTTAAACCTCCTGAGATGATAGCAGTTCTGGAAAAGGGAGAAATTGATGGATTCATCGCGTGGGAGCCCTATCCAGCGCGCGCTCAGGTAGAAGGAGGTCACAAAATGTTGGTGACATCAAGAGATATCTGGGCACATCACCCATGCTGTGTTGTAGCCGTTCGGGAAGATTTTCTCAAAGAGAACAGGGATGTGGTTCTAGCAGTCCTGGCAGCGCACATTAAAGCTACCACATTCATTCAGGAACATCCAGAAGAAGCAGTGCGGATTGGTGTAGAATTCACAGAGATGTCAGAAGAGGTAATAAGAAAGGCTATGGAGACTATTGATTTCGTGTATGAACCCAACTATGAGGGGATAAGAGAGTATCTGGAGGCTTTGCTGGAAATGGAGTACGTTTCTCCAGAAGATGTTGGAGATGTAGATACTTTCCTCGGAGGATTCATCAATGGAGATCTCATTGAGGAGGCTGTAACATTCAAATGTGCCCAGGGATTGAACAAGACTGTTCGAATAGGATACCTGAGAGCAGACCTCCATCAGCTCGCGCTCTTTGTAGCACTGGATCAGGGGTACTTTGATGAGTTCGGGCTGACTGTAGAGCTGTATACCTTTTCAGCAGGTCCTGAAGAGATGGATGCTTTTGGTGCTGGAGACATCGACATGGGATACCTGGGTACTGCTCCTGCTACGACGAAAAGATTGAACCTCAGCATTCGTATTGTCATTGTGGCTGGAGTGAACAATGAAGGATCTGCCATCGTGGTGAGTTAGGCCATGGACATGAGGACGCAAAAGCTGGTGATCGTCCTCTCGTTTGTAGGATTGTGGCAGGTCGTAGCCTTAGGAGTACATACTCGTTTCCTGCCAGGACCTTTTGAGGTGACAAAAACTCTTGTAGAGTTGATGGCAACTGGTGAACTGGTAGTGCATTCAGTGGTCAGTCTGTCCCGGGTGGTGGCAGGGTTTTTCCTTGCAGTAGGGATTGGATTACCACTGGGGATTGTAATGGGATGGTCAAGAAAAATGGAAAACTTCTCAGTCATCGTAGAGGTACTGAGACCTATACCTCCCCTGGCATGGATTCCTCTTGCCATGATCTGGTTTGGAATTGGATTTCAATCCAAAGTGTTCATCATTTTCATTGGTGCATTCTTCCCCATATTGAGCAATTCCTTCTTGGGAGTGAGAGAGACTGAGCCCTACATGATTGAAGCGGGAAGAGTATTGGGGGCTACAGATAACGAGATCCTTCAAAAGATTGTCATACCTAATTCCTTTCCCTCCATACTGGAAGGCCTGCGCATTGGATTGGGGATTGCCTGGATGTGTCTGGTAGCTGCAGAGCTGACAGGGCTCAAGAGTCCATTGGGCCTGGGTTACATGATCATGGAAGCTAGAGATCTAGGAAGAGCAGATGTGGTCATAGCAGGCATGATCACTATTGGTGTTATTGGGTATATCATGAATCTCATACTGCGGTGGGCAGAAAGAAAGCTGGTGAGGTGGAAGAGTGATCGCGCTTGAAAAAGTCTCAAAATCGATAGGGGACCTAAAGATTTTAGAGAATGTCAGCTTTTCCGTGAGTAAAGGAGAATTTCTGTGTATGGTAGGACCTTCAGGATGTGGAAAGACTACTTTGCTCAAATGCATTGCAGGATTGCGGAGTTATGAGGGTGAAATCTTCATTGAAGGTGTGAAATCAGAAGGAATTAATCAGAAGATCGGTTTTGTCTTTCAGGAGTTTTCCTTATTCCCTTTCAGGACAGTAAAGGGGAACATAGGGTTTGGCATGGAAATTCAGAAGAGACGAAACGAGAACAGGGAAAAAACGATCAGAGACTTGCTTGATCTGATCAGACTTCAACAGTTTGAGAATGCCTATCCCCATGAACTCTCTGGAGGAATGCAGAAAAAGGTGGCAATCGCCAGAGCCTTGGCAACTGATCCAGAGATCCTGCTCATGGATGAGCCCTTCCTCATGTTAGATGCTCAGACAAGGAACATGCTCCAGAAGGAATTGCTGAGAATCTGGCAGAAGACCTGCAAGACTGTCGTTTTCGTAACCCATGATGTAGATGAAGCAGTCTTTCTGGCAGACCGCATCATGGTATTGACCAAGAGACCTGCTCGCATAAAAGCTGAGTTTCCTGTCGATTTGGAGAGGAAGAGGGATCGCTCCTCTCCAGAGTTTGTGAGTATCAGAAAAGAGATCCTAAGAGAATTGGAGGTAGAATATGTTGAATGATCTGATAAGAGATATCAAGAATTACGAAGGGTTGACACGGAAAAAAGAAATATCAAGGCTGCTTGCTCTTGAAAAGACGCTGCACTTTGGGGAGAACCTTTCAAGATACGGAGATGATGCTGCAGTCATACCCTGGGGGAGTGAATATCTTTTGCTGGCATCTGACGGCATATGGTCAAAGCTAGCTTCAGATCCATTTTGGGCAGGATATTGTTCTGTACTGGTGAATGTGAATGATATATATGCCATGGGTGGAAAACCTGTAGCTGCAGTGAATGTCCTGTCTATGAAAGAGGAAGATGCATCTGAGATTGTAGGAGGGATTGAAGCGGGTTGCGAGAAGTTTAGGGTACCTATGGTGGGGGGCCATGTTCACCCGGATACAGAAACATCTGTAGCTGTTGCCATTCTGGGGAGAGCAAAAAGAGTATTGAGTAGCTTTGACGCTCATCCCCGAGAAAAGATAGTTCTTGCCTTAGATTTAAAGGGGAAACAGTACAAGAATTTCCTGAATTGGGATTCAACCAGCCTGAAATCTTCAGAGGAGGTCCTTTACAGACTGGAAGCATTAAATATCACAGTTGAGAAGGGATTGGCTACCTCTGGCAAGGATGTTTCAAATCCAGGCATATTAGGATCTTTGGGAATGCTTTTGGAAACCTCCAGAGTGGGAGCTCAAATCGATGTGGAGAAAATACCTGCACCTTTGCCTCTTTCCACATTTCTGAAAATGTATCCTGGCTACGGATTCGTGCTGACAAGCAGGGAGAAAAATATACATGAACTGATCAGCACTTTTGAGGACCGCAGCATATGTGCAAGCATCATAGGGGAAGTAACATCTGAGAAAAAAATGGTGCTCCATTACAGGCACGAAAGCGGAATTCTATTTGATTTTGAAAAAGAGACCATATGTGGGTTTTAATCTGAATTGTATTATATGAAATTGATTATCAGGTGAAGCAGAATATCTCCTTTTACAAAAACAATCAGACAGCCTATAGTTATATAGACAATGAAAGGAGAACCATACGTTACCCAGATTTCCTCTAGTTTGCATTCTTTCTTGAACTGTTCAATATTCGCATTAATGTCCGGAACAAGGTGCACCTCCCCTTGAATGTCTTGAAGTGGAAGAAAGCGGTAGTCCAGCAGCTCTTTTTTCCTGGGAAATCCTGTCATATACAATAGAATTCTCTTCCACACGGGAATTTTTCCTCTGTATCTACTCCCCTTTACAGTATTGTAAGAAAAAACCACCAGCATCTCCATGATTCTGATGACTACCACGTTGTTGAATACACTCACCACAAAGACAGGGAGGACAACTCCAGGATACTGGGGAATCAGTAACGACAGAGCTGCAAAAGCTTTTACATCTGCCCCACCAAAGAGCCCTGACACTCCCAGTACTAACCCTAACAGGAGGGCTGCCCCGAGACTTATAGCCATGATTTTCCATTGATGATCCCACATCCTGAAGAAGACTCCACAGCTCCCCATGATCAGCCACAGAATATCAGGGATCTCCCGCGTTCGTATGTCTCTGTAAGACCCATATCCCAGAAGGACTGCTGCTAACCCTTCAGCTATCATTCAATCACTAGAAAAGTCCCCATTCTGTCACTGCGTTAAACATGACATACCCTGAAATGATCAGGATGATAGCGTGCTTCAATCCTGCAATGACCTTCTTTTCAGCCATCTTGCCAGCTGCTAACCCGATGAACAATCCCTGGAGCATCAGCATTCTGAAGAATAATGTAGTAAACTCCTCAGGTGAAAGGGCAGCCTTCATGAATCCACCCGCTCCGCCTGATGCCATAGGCAAAATGAAGGTCTTGTACAGAATCAGAATGACAATCAAGAACACAAAATAGGTGACATAACATATCAGAATGTAGGGTTTTATCAGAGTTCCTATTTCTCTCTCAATGTTTTTCAATTCTCTTGCATTCCTGGCAGCAGCTCCCAGAATCTCTCGAATATCTCCTCCTGCTTTGTTAGCTTCAATGATCAGATAGGTAAGCTTTTCAATGTATGGACTGGTAGTTCTTTCTGTGAACCTTGTGAACACTTTCTCAAAAGGAATACCCCATGAGATCTGCATTGACATCTTCTGAATTTCCTTGTTCAACAATCCATATTCCCTGTCCTTGGTCACATATATGGCCTGAGGAATGCTCATTCCCGAATCCACCCCCGAAGAGATATCAGCCAGAAAGTTGGGAAATTCATCTTCCATTTTTCGCATCCTGGAGAATTCAACATACTTGCCTGCAGCAAAGGGGGCAGTCCCTATCAAGAATGAGAACAGGACCAGATCATCAAAGAAGGGCTCTTTGAAGTAGAAGAAGAAATCATACATGAACAATCCCATGGCAACAATTCCAGGTACAACTATCAAGAAAATGTTTTTCGCTGAAAACTGACTCTGAGTACCCTCCTTTGCCATGCTACTCCTCCGGTATGATTGAATCAATCAAAAGCAGGAATAAAATTGACAGGCCAGGTATGCCTGCATAGACTATCAAAATCATCATGTCGTCCATCTGCAGGGGACCAATGGCTCCTCCACCCATCATGGTCATTACTGACATGACGATCACCATGAATATAGTACCGAAGACAGGGATAGTAATATAACTCTCAGCAAACAATCCCAGATTCTCTGCGAAGTCTTTCATCATCTGTCTGTATTCCACCATCATGTTCTCAGCTTCATTGTGGAGGTATGTCTTCAGGTCTCCTCCTGACCGCACCGTAGTCGTAATTCCCATGAGCAACTCGGCGAATCTCCGCGATGGTGTCAGCTTGGTATAATCATGCAGCACTGTGACGATGTCTCTTCCAAAGAATCTGCAGTCTCTGGTGATATTCTTGGCCTCTTCTGCAATTTCTCCGTAAAGTCTAGATCTGGCAAGAGAGTCAAAGACTGCATCAGGAGGAACACCTGCACCTGCCATAGCAGCCATGTAGGGAACAGCAAACGGAAGTTTGGAATCGATGGACCGTTTCCGCGAATCTGCGAGATAACTGGGATATATATAGAAGAATATGACCATGAATACAGGTGTCAGAAAGAAGGTGAACACTGCTGCCACTGCAGTAGTCATCGGGTCTCTCTTGAGCAATCCCATGAAAAGCGCTACTGTCACCACCATTATGGGTGTAATAATCATGATCACCAGGAAAGCGTATGAGAAGTATTCTCCCACTGTAATCCGAATATTAGCCCTTCGAATATTCTGTCTCATCGACTTTGAACTGCCGAAAACAGGATCTACCATAGGTCCAAATATCTTGTAAGCCAGCCGTGAGAGTGTCAGAGCAACATTCATGCAGTTCCCTCGATTTTGGCCATGACTGCATCAGGATCCTTGTAGTATTCTGCAATGATTTCTCCCACATCTTTGTAGAATCTGATCTGATTTTCGTGCATCCAGTGGATGATCTGCTTTCTTCTCTCAATTTCCTTCAAGATTTCTTCCATTGACATACCTTTTTCTTTTTCCAGCCTTTCCAGAAGGTAGCTTCTTCCGGTAAACCTGAAGGTATCCTCAAAGGGATTCCACTCGTATACTGTATTGGTAATGACTTCCTTGGTAGATGGGTCCAGGTCCACAACCTCCACAATGTCAGTGATCCTCCGGGTGATCTTCCCCCGCAGCCTGACCCTGGCCTGCAGGCAGATGATGTCCAGGTTCTTGATCAGGATTCTGGGACAGTTGATAGGCTCAGATTCCAGACGGTGGACGACACCCTGGGGAGAATCTGCGTGGATCGTTCCCATGGCAGCATGTCCTGTTGCAATTGCCTGGAACAAGGTGTAGGCTTCTTTCCCTCGCACCTCACCAACGATGATATAGTCAGGCCTCTGCCTCAAAGAAGCTTTCAAGAGATCGAACATGTCCACCTCACCCATTCGCTTTCCCGTAGAGGTAATAGGACCAAACCCAGCTCTGGTGACTGCAGGAATCCAGTTCTTGTGGGGAACGTTGATTTCAGCAGTATCCTCAATTGAGACTATCTTCACTTCTGGTTTAATGAACAGCAGAAGACAGTTCAAGGTGGTGGTCTTTCCACAAGCAGTCCCTCCCGCTATCAAGACGGAGACTCCCTTCTCCATAAAGAACCACATCAGAGCCAACATGGATGCAGAGAAGGTGCCGAAGGATATCATATCTGGAGGTGTCAGTGGATCTTCCCTGAATTTCCTGATGGTAAAGGTAGACCCATGCATGGTCACTTCCCTTCCCAAGGAGAGCTGCACGCGGGAGCCATCAGGGAGAGACCCATCAAGCAGAGGCTCTGCAATGGAAACATGCCTCTGGGCTCTCTGAGCTAGTTTGATGCAGAAGGAATCCAGTTCCTCTGTAATATTGAATACTACATTGGTCTGCAGATTCTCAAAGTGGCGATGGAATATGTAAATGGGAATCTGAGGCCCGTCACAGGAAATGTCTTCTATATTGGGGTCTCTCAAGATTGGGTCTATCCTGTTATATCCAATGAATTCTCTTCCTATGTAATAGGTCAATCGCTCATAGGCTGATCTGTCCATGCGCATTCTGTATTTTCTGATGACATTGTTCACTTCTCTGCGTATGTAGTCCTGGAGTCTGCCTTCGTCAAGGGATTTGAAATCAATGCTTATAGTCTCCTGCAGAACAGAACTGATTTGATCCATTCGTTTCTCTTCCTCTCTGCTCAATCCAGGCTCAATCACCCGGTAGAACATTTCTTTTTTACTGTCATCATAGAAAACATTCACATACGCATAGGGAGGATTGATGGGATAGGTGATATTGAGCTTGTGCATAGGTATCTCAAGAACATCAGTATCCAGTAATGGTGATGCAAGCTGAATACCTCCAGCCTCAAAAACGTTAACTGGAGGTCCGAATCTCGGTTCTTTCTCTACTGGCAGTACACTCTGTCTTGATTTTCTCAGGCTGAATTTTGTAGCCATATCATCACCTAGTTACTATCATAATAGTACTTCTTCCTTATTAATTTTTCTATCCTTTATTGTGCATGTTCCTTTATAAACTTTCACGCACCTTCTAGTATATGCATCCAATTGAAGAAGAGGCCCGCTTCGTAGAGAGTACGGTGGTAGAGGGGAATAAGAAGAAGTATTACAGGTTCCGTCCAGCCCCTTTTTATGGAGGCATTGCCACTGCAGACTGTGTGGGGTGTCCCCTAAGATGCATTTTCTGCTGGAGCGGCTACCCTCGTGATCATCCCAGAGAGGCCGGGAAATGGTACACTCCCCAACAGGTTTTCGATTGCCTGGATAGTATTGCCAGGAAAAAAGGGATTAACCAGTTGAGAATCAGCGGGAATGAACCCACAGTAGGGCGAACCCATCTGATAGAACTCCTGGAAAGAGTTGATCACACATCCTACCTGTTTGTCCTGGAAACATCGGGAGTCCTCATCGATGAGACATATGCAGAAGCACTCTCCCATTTTCAGAATGTACACATACGAGTGTCCTTAAAGGGGACATGTGAGGAGGAATTCGCGATGCTAACCGGATTGCCTTCCGAAGGGTTCAGGCTACAGCTGCGTGCCTTGAAATTGCTGAGGGACTGCAACGTATCGTGCCATCCAGCAGCAATGGTCTCTTTCTCGCCTCCAGAAAAAGTGGAAGAATTGAGAGAGAGGCTTTCCCTAATTTCTCCACAGTTTCAGTTAGAAGAAGAATGTGTGATGCTGTACCCACTGGTGAAAAAAAGACTGAAAAAAAGGGGACTGCTCTGATTCTGCCAAATATTGCGTGTAGTTAATGCTCGTCCAAGAAAATACACTATTACAGAAGCAGCAAAGCCAAAAAGCACATACTGCAGGAAAGTATTGCAGCAATGAGATAGTTAGAAAAAATTTTTCCCAATGAGAGCAACCTTTTTAAGCCAAACAGAAAATAAGGTTCAATGATCGTCATTCCCCAAGAAATCTTAATGTTTCTGGACAGGAAAGTAGGGCGAAGTCTCCTCATCAAAGGGAGAGCAGGAAGTGGAAAGACTATCCTCTCTCTTTCTCTCATAAAAGCCTGTCAGAAGGACGGTGTCTATCTCTCTACCCGCGTGAGGCCTGAAGATATCTACAGGGACTGCCCATGGATCAAAGACCAGCTTTCCCCGAACAATATCATTGACGCTACCAACCCACTCAAGGAGAAGATTGCAGTTCAAGCGAGAGACTTCTCAGAGGTCATAAAGTTCGGTTCAAAAGAGGACTTTCTCGTTGCCCTGTATGAGAGGGTCTCCCAGCTTCAACAGCCTCTGGCAGTGATCGATTCCTGGGATGCTGTACTCTCTGAGATACCTGCTCCCGAAGAGCGCATGGAAAAGGCGGTCATTGAGCTCTGTAAGGAGACAAATACAAATTTGATTCTGATAGGAGAAAATCCAAAAGAAACACGGCTAGACTATTTGATGGACGGTGTTATCAGACTGGAACAGACTCAAATAGAAAACAGGCGGCTGAGAATCATTCATCTCACGAAATTGAGAGGAGTTCTGATCCATCAGCCCCAGTATGTGTTCACACTGCAGGACGGCATGTTTCGAAGTTTCAACAGATTCAAAGCCCCGCTCATCGAGAATCCCAGGCAGTGGAAACCGATGCCAGATACAGAGAAGTGCTTTTCCACAGGATGTGAGGACCTGGACAAGATTCTGGGGGGAGGCTTCAGAAGGGGGAGTCTGAATCTCTTTGAGGAGCAGCTGGATGTTTCTCGTTCAGCAGAAGGCTATCTGTGGAGATGCAGCTTTTTCAACTTTCTGGTACAGAAGAGAGGAGTCGTCTTAGTGGTGGGAGAAGGAGTGAGTCCCCAGAAACTCAGGGAGTTGTCAGTACCCTATGTAGGGGAGAAAATCTGGGATCAGTACGTGCGAGTAGGGATGTACGGTATTGAAAACTCCAGTGAACCCTACATTATTCCAGTAAAGGGCGATTCTGAGGAGAGATACAGTATCTGGAAAAAGGTGGTACGTCAATTGAAGGAGAATACTTCTCAGCCCATCCAGGACTATACTGCTTTGGATACTCTTGAATTCAGGAGCGGTGTGGAAAACACTATCAAGAGAATGGGAGAAGCAGTCAGGGAGTTGAAAGAATCGGGCGACCTCCAGATTGCTCTGGCCAGACCCGGGCTGGAAGGTACAAAACAGGTCATCAATCTGGCAGAGACTTATTTCAGGTTTCTGTCTGTTTTTGGGACTTGTATTACATATGGTATTCATCCTGAGACAGGACTGTATGTTGTTGAAGTGGACGGATCAAGAGGTTACCCTCAAGTGAAGCTGATCCCCATTGTGTGAGGTTCTCTTCAAAGCCCTGTCTCGTTGATCGCGTCTTTTTGTTCTCCTTTTAAAGTCACAGAGTCAGAAGTTTCGAGCTGTAAGGAACTATAGAAAAACCAGAAATACAATACTGAAATATGGAACCAATCCTAGAAGGGGCAGCAGTGCATACCAGTACCTGTGTTCTTCTGAACTCAAGGTTCGAACAGCAGCAATTTCCTTCCGCAAGAAATAGGTGGGCGGCAACACAATAAAAGAATAGACAATCACAAAGAGAGGAATCACGCTCACAGTCAATAGGATACTGGGCATTGTCAATTCTTGTATCTGTCCAAATATGCCATCTGCTCCTAATTCGTATATGCCCCCCAAGAGGAGAATCTCAGTGTAAGAGTAATGGTACGTCGTCTCCACCCTATACAGCAGGAAAAGCATCATCACATACCATGGCATGGTAGCCAGGAGATCAATCACCAAATTGGGACTCGCTGCCACCCCCGAAGCACCAAATGACTTTTCAAGGAACCAGAACACAAATTCAACCCAGGCTGCACCAAGACTGCCCAAGAAAATGAATTCCTTTCTGGGACTCCACCTGATAACGTATTTTTCTGACAGAGTTTTTCTGCAGTTCCAGAAAAGGAAGGTAGACCCTCCACAAACAAGGGCAGAGACTCCCACAGTTCTGTCATTATTGTTTCCTGCTACAATCCATACAGAAAGTAGAAAAACGATGAAAATGAACCACACAAAGAAGAGCTTCATCTCTCGTGTTCTGAAAAAGAATGCTTTCAATCCGGAAAACCCTTCTGCAAGCATGGTCTTATGTGTTTTCTCCATTAAAAAAGGCTTCCTAGGATAGCTCTTCTTTCAGGTACAGTAGGATAAGAGAGCCTATCTTCTGTGGCTTGCCAGTTTTTTTGGTTTCCACGTTGGCTTCTATTCTCAACTCATTTCACATTTTTCGGCTCTCGTAAAAAAATGGGCTGCTGCGCGTCTTTATCCTTCTTCAGCACTCTGCGCCTCCACAGTACAAGCAAAACCAAGGCACTAGTCCCGACAAAAGCCATCCCTGTGGTAGGCTCAGAACTTCCATTCCCTCCAAGCTCATGAAGGGGTGTCAATAGTATGTAGAAAAAGAGAGAGCCCATGACAAGGGAGACGATGTGCCTCTTCGTCGTGTTCTCATTGTAGACCTGGTAGACCACAAATGCAAGCACCCCAGCAACGAAAACTGCCTGAAATGCAATAGTCACCACACCAGGAGCGAATGCAGCCAGTACATTGGGGAGAAGAAGGTTCAATGCCATGATCAGGAACCCAAACGCCCCAAAAGCGAAAGGTGAGAAACCATGTGTTCTCGCGACCACCCTGCTCTTCCTGAAGGCGTAAGCCAGCCACACCAACAACGCCACCACCCCGAGGGTGGCAGCATTCAGAGTATAGCTCAAAGAATAGTTCTGATACCCTGGAAACTCTTTCAGGAGAACGCCAATCACCACCCAGAACAGAATGATGAAGACCAGTCCGGCAAGACATAAGGCTGTGCCCCGCTTTCTCAGCAGTGGCCCCTTGCATTGAGGGAATAGGTACTCCACGATGACTATGGGGAATAGCGTGCTCACAGTGGCATGGTACAGGGTGAGAGCAATGCTCCACGGCCATTGCACGCCGAAGTACATACCATACCCCGACAAGGCATTCAGGTCCACGTGGTCTACGTTAAAGAAGGACTGCACCATGGTACCCTCTTCCACGATACCGTAGGCTGCGGCAAGGAAGATGACACTCCACTGAACGTTCCACCGTGCCTTGGCTTCTCGTATCAGGAGGGTTCCGCAGCCGTACAAGAGCACGAGGAAGAAGACACCCCCTGCAAAGAAGGGAATGGGTGGTGTAGACCCGGAGAGCAATTCTCCCACCATTGGAGGCAGAATCAAGAGGAGGAGAATGGCTTTCGTTTCTTGGCTCAGCGTTCTCATGGTATACCTGATGTGTCCAAGGTCTTATAGGTTTCCCTTCGTGATTTCTGAAAAATAAGTGGTTCTTGCTATTCCCAACTTTGTTGAGATTAAGAGAGAAATCCCTACAAGAGCACGTCAAACCCATCTGGTAACTTCTGTGAGATTCCTATCTGTGTCATTCCCCTCTCTTTTTGCTTGAGCCCTCGGCAAGAGAATGGCCCTACATCTGGAGGCTGCACAGAAAGAGATATTTCGATTCTGCCACAACTCAAGACAGCATAATATCTCTGAATAGCACTGAGGTATTGAGGCGCAAAGTTATTAAATACAACACTCTACCTCTCCTATGCATCCTCTAGTTAAAAAGGCCCTCAATGAGAAAAGGAACCTTTTAGAACCTGAATCAAAGAACCTGCTGATCGAGTATGGATTACCAGTACCTGAATTTTCCTTTTGCCAATCAAAGGAAGAAGCTTTGCGAGCAGCTGAACATCTAGGATATCCTCTAGTGATGAAGGTGGTCTCTCCAGACATTCCCCACAAGAGCGATCTTGGAGGAGTCAAAATCGGCCTGAACTCACAGGAGGAAGTTTGTACTGCATTTGAGGACATCAGGAAAGCTGCTGTAAATAAGAGATTCTCGGGAATCATTCTCTACCCAGTCCAGAGCCAGGGAACAGAGATCATCATTGGTGCCATCTATGATGAGCAGTTTGAACATGCTCTCATGTTCGGGTTGGGCGGCATCTTTGTGGAAGTGTTGAGAGATGTCTCTTTCAGGTTAATTCCCATTACCGAATCTGATGCACATGAAATGATTGAGGAAATCAAGGCATATCCTGTCCTTACAGGAGTAAGAGGGCAGCCTCCCAGAGATATACGTTCTATTGTAAATGCTTTGCTGAAAGTTTCTCAATTGGTGGAGGAAAACCCTGAGATTCGAGAGTTGGATTTAAACCCCATATTTGTTTATGAGGAGGGACTGACAGTCATTGATGCAAGATGTATTGTGATACCATGAGAATGGTCATTGCTCTAGGTGGAAATGCCATAAAGAAGGCTAAAGAGAGAGGTACTGCTGAGGAACAGTTGAGAAACGTGAAAGAAACCTGCGAATACATCTGGGAGCAATTTGAAGATCACGAAATTGTTCTCACTCATGGCAATGGACCCCAGGTGGGCAGCATACTAATACAGCAGGAGTCGGGGGAGCCGTACGTTCCGGGGATGCCTCTGGATATCTGTGTGGCGGAAAGTCAGGGATTGATCGGGTACATGATCCAGCAGTCGCTGAGAAATACGCTTGAAGCGCATGGCATACAGAGGGAGGTCGTTACTGTAATCACCCAGGTTTTTGTAGATGAGAAAGATCCCGCTTTCCAGAATCCTACCAAACCTGTGGGACCTTTCTACACTTACGAAAGAGCTGAGAAGCTGAGAAAGGAGGGTATCACAATAGTGGAAGATGCAGGGAGGGGCTACAGAAGGGTGGTCCCGTCACCAGATCCGAAACAGGTCCTGGAAGCAGAGGTAATAAAGTCACTACTAAAGCAGGGGATAATCGTCATCGGTGTGGGAGGAGGAGGAATCCCAGTAGGCAGAAAAGGGTTGTCAGGTAAGGAGCAGTATGGGATTGAGGCTGTCATAGACAAGGACCTGGCATCAGAAGTTCTGGCAGAATCCATTGAAGCTGACTGCTTCATCATTTTAACAGATGTAGAAAAAGTGGCTCTGAACTATGGGGAGAAAGATCAGAAAAATCTGGATATTCTGACTGTCAAAGAAGCTGAAACCTATCTTGAAGAAGGCCATTTTGCCCCTGGTAGCATGGGGCCCAAGATCTTGGCTGCTATACGATTTCTGAAAGCTGGAGGAAAAAGAGTGATCATCACTTCACCAGAGAAGTTCTCTGAAACTCTGAAAGGAAAGGCAGGAACACAGATCGTTTTTCTGTGAGAAGGCGCTGTTTTCCCGTTATAAGACAGCCCTCTTCCTGAAGCTTTCATGTTTTCATGTACCAACAGATTTGTATATTCCTTTCTCAATAAAACACTGAGGTCGTTGCATGGAAATGAAGGATACCTTGACTGTGCTGTATAAAATAGAAGGAGACAATATATCCATTGACAGAGCGCCTGCAGAGCTTGTGGGAAATATCCTGTTGAATTTTCAGGGTTTGGTTTATTCTCTAGGACAGTACTATGATCAAGAAGGTCGTGTGTATGGCAGAAGAACAAAAAGCATAGAAGATAAATATACTCTAAGAGTTTCATTCGAGGAAGGGAGTGTAGTTCTAAGGATGTCTCCTTTCTATGAGCATTTTATACTATATCCAAGTGAAGAACTTCCAGAACAGAAATCAAAGCAAGAAAATGTGTTCCACAAATTGCGGGAGCTGTTAGTTTCCCTACAAAATGAAGGAGAAGACTATCGATCCAGAATTAGAAATCTCATACCAGATCATGCAGTTAGATTCACAGTCTTTAATTACCTGAATGAATGAACTACTTCCGAAGGAAAGAATTCAGGAGAGCATAATCTTTTGTGATTCGACAGGGCAAACCATCACCATTGAGATGAACCGGAGAATTTTCAAAGAACGTGTTTCCAATGGTTTGAAAGAAGAGATCGAAACAGATAGATTGGAAATCGAGGGCGTTATTGTCAGGCTAAAAGATGATTCGCCTGATCCTGTTTTTTGGATAAAG
>CAZFAR010000031.1:0-15066 GCA_964516825.1 uncultured Thermococci archaeon | reverse complement strand
TGGCACCCTCTTCTTCGCCAATTCTCTTGGCAAGCTGAACCACAGCTTCTACATGGTCATATCCATGACCTATATCTGAGAATGTGCTGCTCATGTAATCGCGGACATAATCGGCAATCTTTTTTTCTACAGCTTCTGTGAGTGTGCGCTTCTCAAAATATGTCCTTGGCAGACCAGTCTTCAATTTAGTGCGAATCCGAAGTGGCAGCGAAACAAGTTTCTTGTTACGTTTCTTCGCTTCAAGAACTGTTCGTTTGCAAAGCAAGGCCGGTATTGAAGTTTCTTTCATTGCAAAGGTCTCAGCAAAACAGCCGCCATGACAATTCTCTTTCACTGGACAATCTTCACATTCTGGTGTAAGATGAAGTAATTGATTTATATTCTGCAAAATCACATCAGCAAACCTTTCCAAACCTTGTCGAATTTCTTGAGGATTATTCTCCACTACGTTGCCCAAAGCAAAACTTGTGCTGCATTGATAGAGAAAAGGACATCCTACTACGTCGCCATTTGGCACTATGCAAAAGACAGATTGGGCTGCAGGACACTCTTGTAAGGGCAGGGATATGGACGAGAAGTTGTTGAAGTGGATATCCAACGAGAGATCTCGTAATTCATTAACTATGCCCATAAATTGCGTAACTTCTTCGGGTTTTACAGAAAGATCGGGGCGGCTGTAACCAATGTGGTAAGGATTAGTCACAAATACTGTTTTCAGAGTTGGGATTTCTTTGACAAGTTCTCGCAGCATTTGAACATAAGCAGGTACATTTTTTAGGTTTTCTCTGGTAATCAATGATGTTCCCTTTACAGGAAGATCTCTATCAGCAGCATGCTGAAGCATCTTCTTGAGTGTGTCAAATCTAGTTTTTCGATATTCATACTGCGGTCCTTTCATTCCCATGGGGTCAATACTGATGTTTATGCCGGAAGGCTCATAATCGAGAACACGCACAAAAGTTTCTTGAGGAAAGCCAGTAGTTGAAAGTGAGAATGTAGCTCCAAGATCTTTTATGAATCGAATAGCTTCAAACAGATCGTCTCCAAGAGTCAGCGGTTCTCCCCCCGATAGCAATACATGTCTTGGGCGGATTTCAGTGAGAAGAGTATAGACTTTTTTGCGGATGTTGCGGAGTTGGAAACGATTAAGCCTATCTTGATGCCCAGTCCGTTCTTGGAAGCAATAGGGACAATTCAGAGAACACGAAAAGGTAATTTCCCACACTACTTTCTCAAAGGGTACATCGACCGTGCGGAAACAGCATTCTCTAGTCATTGGTTTCATTTGGTGTCACACTTCCTTGCTGGGTGATTCAGTCCACTTCTTCATTTTTCTACTCTAATAATGAGTTCTTTTAAACTTTCGCTTGGATCAGTTCTCATCCGGATGTGGTAGGTTTATAAATCTCTTATGCAAGTTATCTCCAATCCATGAAAATCAGCAGAGATGATTTTGAGAGAGCATGACTGATGAAGCTTTCACGGCATTTGCATGAAATAACAGGTTCGCTCTGTCACCAGTCCCGAACTCCATGCAAATACCACGGCAGTAATGGCAACAGCTACAGCTATCATCAAAACGACGGCAATTACAGGAGAAACTGCTCTCCTTTTCCCGATTTTTATGATGCTATACATCGATCCTCACCTCAAAAGATTTTGTGTTCTCATCTCCTGCAAGTACTTAAATACATGGGTTGCCTGCGAATTTCTCCAATTTTTTTCCTGTAGAGCCCAAGAATAAATGGTTTTCTCAGTACTTTGTAGCACATTTGATTAAGAGGATTCGTATTGAAACTGGAATATCTGAAATAGCAAAACAAGTATGTACATGTGAAAAAAATGACAGAAATAGCAGAATAGAGTAGAAGAAACCTGTGGAGAATGAGCGAAACCTTTTTATGGAGGAAGGAATCATACCATTCAAAAGCGGAAAGGAGGAAATGAATATGACCAGGCATTTGGCTAGGTTGAGGAATGTCTTCCTCATCTCTATTCTACTATTGTTCATGTTCAACAATGTTGGCTCTCAGCCTGTATTGAATGTCACTGTGACAGGAGACACAAGTGTGAACATGTGTGAACAGCATGATTATACGATTACTGTACAGACTAATGAAACTGCTGCCAATGTAGTGGTAGTGGCCTCTCTCCCCACAATCGTGGGACAACCCGACGGATTCACCATCATAGACAATGGAGGAGGAACTGAGTCTGATTCTGATGGAGACGGAGTTAATGATACGATCACATGGAGTGTTGGCACCCTGGATCCTCTTTCTCCATGGAGTGCAACAATTACTGTCTACATTACCTGTACTGCTGTATCTGGTGAGATATTCGTGAATGCTACCCACGATGCAGGCGCTTCTCAGGGATCACTCTATGTTTCTGTGCAGCCAGGAGCTGTAACAATTACCAAGACTCCTGCTGTCATACCTGCTCATCTGGGTGACACAGTTCACTGGACACTAACAGTGACGAGCACTGGTTTTGGTACAATACAGAATGTGGTCATACAGGACACGTTGGGTGCGGGATTGCAGTACGATGCTGTCCAGTCTACTCCAGGAGATGCTTCCGGATTACCTACTGTCTTGTGGAACCAGACTCACATTCCTGCATTGGCATTAATGGATCCAGGAGATCAAGTTCTGATAGAAGTGTATGCTCAGGTCATAGCATGCAGCGGGTTGGAAAATGATGCACAGGCCACCTGGAGCTGCAATGGCTCTCCCTGTGAGACAGAGACTACCCAGGCCAGTGTGCAATTGATACTGGAAGAACCTGAAATATCCTACGTACTTCCGAATTTCCAGATACCATACTGCTCTACAGGTACCCAGTTTACCATACCGATAACAAATTCTGGAACAGGGACAGCTCACAGTTTCTATTTGAACGTGGATTTTGATCCACTGATTGTTACTGTTCTGGCACCTGTGGGAGCTTTCTATGATCCTGTAAACCACAGATTCTTTGTGGGAGACATACCTCCAGGTGTTACAGTGAATCTTGTATTTACTCTCGATGTAGCTGACTGGTGCCAGACCCGTCCTTCAGGGACGTTATTATTCCAGCCAGAATACTACGATGACTGCGGAGAACCATTCTATCCACCTGTACAGCTTGGTACTCTCTCAACAACAAATGTTCCGAGTTTATCTGTATCAAAGACAGGAGCCCCTGTTTCAATCTACCTGGGAGGGTCTATCACCTATACAATTACTGTAACGTATTCAGGCCCGATTTCCTGCGGCACAGGAACTGCTTCAGCCATCACAGTAGTGGATACTATCCCCAGTGGATTCACCATTACGGATGCTGGAGGAGGGTCAGTCATAGGGAACACGATCACCTGGACTGTTGATCCCGCTCTGACACCATGGAGTACCAACATCACAGTGCAATCACCTGATTACACCCAGTGCGAGCAGTACTGCTACACCTATGCCACCAACACGGTAAATGCATCGATGACAGACTGCTGTGGATGCGCTCTGTCAGCCAGCAGCTCTCAGACCACTGCATTGGAATGTGAGGAATACTTCGATTCTGATAAGACAGTCTCCTCTCTGACGAACTTTGAGAAATGTACTGATATATACTACACAAATACCTACATCTTTTTTGATGACCTATGGTGGGACTCTGTAAACTGGACGGATTTCATCTTTTACGAGGAAATGGCCAATTCTCAAGCGTATGTGGCAGGTTCTGTCTCTGTTGATGTGAATGGATGCAGTATTCTCATTACTCCCTTCATTGATGGGTTTGGAAGGCTTGTCCTAGATTTCAACACTGGTGATTACTCGAGCTGTGACCCCTTCCCTGCAGTGAGAAATTCCACATTGACAATCCAGTACACATTACAGACAATTGATTCCTCTCAACCAGAATGTGATGCACAGTATGCATTCTATGATTGGTCTATACTGGATACAGGAAAGACAGGAGGTGTCTGCCAGCCTGATCGAGAGATACAGGAAACAGTCTACATCACGGTGAACCAGGCTCAAATGAGTATTAATATTTCTGGAATTCCCATTCTCGTTGATTCCTGTGGTACTTACAATGTAGACGTAAATGTGAACAGAACCTCTGTGACAGGTGCATACGATGTCATTGTTATAATACCCACTGACAACTATGATGTAACAGTCACAGGATATACAGGACCTGTACCTGTAATGACCCCCTTTGCAGACAGATTGGAGTTTGACTATGGAGATTCCTTTGTGGCAAGCAATTCAGCACAGATCCACATGACATTCCAGAAGCGATGCGGACCACCTCCAGGACTGTCTGTCACTGTTTACTGGGATGGATACTGCAATGACGATGCTGTAGCAGACAGGGAATGCTCAGCATCAGCAGGAGCATCCCCCATTCTGGTGGAAGCTTTTCTTTTCATCAAGAAGACGCCTGAGTTAGTATATGCGACCACGAATCAGGCTACCTGGGCAATCTATGTCACCAACTCTGGCAGTGGAAACGCTTACAATGTGTGGGTGGATGATATCCTGGATTCTGATCTCGTGTACAACACCTCGTCTGTGACAGATCTTCTGGGAAATCCTGTAGCAGTCGCCACAAACCCAAATCAGGATCATTCAGGCAATCCCATCAATGGAGTCACCTGGCTCTTCAGTCAGATTCCTGCAGGAGCAACGAGGGTCATTACGCTGACTGCAGATATTGTTGGCTGCATCAATCTTGACAACGATGTATTTTCAAGCTGGGGCTGCCTGGGTACTGACTGCCAGCCCCCTGTTACAGATCACTCACGGGTGGCTATTCCGCCTGCAAATGCAGTGACGACTAACATTCTCCCTGCAGACATTGATCTGTGTGAACAGGAAACTGTAACAGTGCGCGTCCGAAATGCAGGATTGACAACCATATACAACGCCCAGATAGAAGTCACCCTACCTCTCGGGCTGAACTACGTGGCAGGAACAGGAAATCCTTCAGAGCCGCAGAATCCTTTGGTCAATCCATTGCTGTGGACGAGTACTGAGGTTCCTGCTCTATCCTCTATCGATCCAGGAGTCACTGTATCAGTTACTTTTGACGTGATTGCCGGGTGCGACTACCCTAACGGGAACAGAACGATCATATCAAAAGCATACTACGAGACTGTATGCGGCGAGTTGAAGATCAGCCCCGAATCGCGGTCTGTTCTGCCAGTACGGGAGCCTTCTGTATCGATTGAAAAAGATGGGAGAAACCTCACTGCTGGCCAGGTTACATACACGGAGACAGTGAATGCAGAACCTGGTGATACGGTAGAATGGCGCATCCGCATCACGAACAGTGGGGCTGCTGATGCTGAGAATGTGGAATTCTGGGATGTACTCCCAGGGAACATGACCTTTGCCTCGATTTCTCCTGCACCTCCTGGCGGAGGATCTGGAACACAGGTGGACCCATGGGTTCACGGTGACTTACTGAGTGGCCAGACAGTGACCTACCTGGTTCAGGCTACAGTAAATGTCAATGGATGCACTGAGAATCCTACAACAAATACAGCATGCGTCTGGTATGGATGCGACGACAACCCAACGACTCCCGCGTATGATCCATGCAGGGAACCTCAATCATGCAACACTGGCAGGCTGAGAACTACGGCCCAATTCACTATTTCCCAGGTGTTGGGGATCATTACCACGTGTGATGGAGATATTACTATAACAGTGACCAACAATGGCCCTACAGCTTACAATGTTACCGTTACTTCTGATCTTCCTGCAGGGTTTGTCTACGATTCCATGATCTCTGGACCAGATCCAGTACCTGACCCACCTCTGGATCTGACCCGACCTATCTGGGTCATCGGAAATATGATAGCTGCACAGACAGTGATTTTACGCTTCAAAATGGTTGACGATGGCATCAACTGCGGAGTTGTAACACCGGATGTGAATGTGGTTTACGTTGACTTCGATAATGCATGCAACCAGCACTACATGCGCAGTAACTCTCGAAATATTTCACCATTGAAGGCTGTCCTGGGTTTGGAAAAGACACCAGAGATCGTGACCAGACCACCAGGAGGGACTACCACCTGGACCATTACAGTGCAAAACACAGGTAACTATCAGGCAGAAAACGTGGTAGTCACAGATGTCTTGAGTCTGAATTTCATCAACATTGTTGCAGGAAATGGTTCTAATGGTGAAGTCCCTGTCGTTGTCGGGAACACAGTCACCTGGAACCTGGCTGCCCCAATCCCTGTAGGAGGCACCTGGACTGCTACCTTGTCTGCTGATATCACTGGACTCTTAGGCACAGATACTGTAACAGTCAATGGATACTGTTCTACTGGATGTATATACAGTACTGCTACAGATGTGGCGTACGTTCAGACTGTTGAAGGGCTTTTCAAGACACCAGACCTGCAGACTGCCACCATTGGGGAAGAAATCACCTTCACTGTATCAGTCTCATACTGGGGTACTTCTAGCTATCAGAATGTGCAGATCATCGATACACTTCCTGCAGGGCTGCAGTATGTAACGTCTACATACTCTGATACATTAGGATTGTCACCAGTTCCAGTGGTGGTTGGTCAGTCTATTACCTGGACTTTAGGAAACTTCACGGGACCCAACACCGTTGATATCACAGTCACAGCGAGAGTTCAGGACATTCCAGCAAACGTTAATGGCGTAATCCTCACGAACTGGGCACGGACTATTGGTGCTGAAGAAGGTGTGCCTTTCGATCTGTCAGACAGCGGAGATGTCCAAATCATTGAACCCAACCTCACTATAGACAAGCAGGGCTCTATCACTGAAGGGCTGCCAGGCACTGTAGTACATTATACTATTACTATTGAGAATACAGGAACAAGTCCTGCATATGACGTAGCAATTGAAGATGTCATCCCTGCTGGATTGATTCTGGATACACTGTTCATTACTTCCACACCGCCTGCTGCCTCGACTACAGTAGTAGGAAACACTATTTACTGGACTTATACTGTAATTCCTGTAGGAACAACGGTCATTCTAGAGTACGATGCAACTATTCCCCCAGAAGGGGGTTTGTTCACCAATACGGCTACAGTGACCGACTATTCTACACTTCTTGGTGACAGCTTGTACGAGAGACACTATCCACCAATATCAGACCAGTGGACCGTTCGTGCACCAGGGACAGACATCGTGAAGATCACCCTGAATACAGCTATTAACGTTCCGTCTCCCGGTGGTACTGTTTACTTCGAACTGACTGTAACAAATACTGGTGATATGGTACTGGACCCTGTAAGGCTGACTGATATTGTACCTGATGGGTTAACCTACATACCGGGGACGAGTGTTGTTAATGGTATTCCGTACGAACCAGACTCCATAACGGATAATCCAGATGGTACTCAGACTTTGATATGGCTGAACATTGGAGCCATGAGTCCGGATGATGTTACAGTGGTGACCTTTGAGGCTGAAGTTGACCCGGGAAGGGTAGGGATCTTCATCAATAAGGCAATCGTCACTGGTACTTCTGTGATTGGTGATGTCTCTGATGAGGATGACTCGCCAATAGGAGTGCTTTCACCAGCCATTCACATTGTGAAATCTGCTGCACCATCATTTGAACCCCTTGGGCCACCTGGAACACTGGTGTTATTCACGCTGACTGTGACGAACACTGGTGAAGTTCTCTTGAATCCTGTAGTAGTAACAGATCTGCTGCCTTTAGGATTGACTTACGCGGATGCAGCTCTTCCACCACCAGATTCAGTAGTATTGAACCCGGATGATACTACCACACTGATCTGGAACAATGTTGGTCCCCTAGCTCCGGGAGAGAGTACGACAATTACCTTCTATGCATACCTGAATGGAAAAGAGCCCTTCTCCCTGAATGTGGCTACTGCTGAGGGAACTCCTCCCAATGGTACTCCTGTTTCAGATTCAGATTCTGTGATCGTGTTGATGCCTCAAGGTGCGTTGGTGTATCAGCCACCTTTGTCGCTGCAGCCTCTCGCTTACCATGGGATGATGGAATGCTACGAGTTATTCAGGGATCTCATTGAACTGATAAGGCAATCCGATGTTCCTGTGGAATGGAGGAGAGAGGTTCCATGTTGCGAGAATTTGCGTGATTTAGTGGATCAGCTGATAGGCATGGTCCTGGAGAAGGGACTGGATAAGGTGTATCCCGAGAAATGGGCTAGAGTTCAGGAGCTGCTCCCTTACGTAGAGAGGTGCTGCAAGGAAATTGTAGAGTATTACAATTCGGGGAACTATGTGGCCTCAAACTACTGGAACATTCAGAGAAACGATGCCTATAGAGAGTTGATTGAGCTCTTACTGGAAATGCTTGGAGTCTAGTTCCTTTTTTTTTCTTTTTCACTTCATTTTTTTCTCGTCGGTTTTCTTGATCATAGTTCACGTTACACGTGTAACAACACTCTGTTAAATTCTAATCAAGATTCCTTTCTTGAAAATTAAGAAAAAATATGAAATAAACAAAGAGAAGAAGGTGATCTTCAGTACGAGTCCAATCATATGTGAGAATACGTTTATATGGTAGAAAGAAACGACTGACTATGTATCAAGGCAGGGAGCTCTATGGAACGCTTTTTGCGTGTTGGCTGAGTATTACGTTTGGTTTTTTCATACTGTTCATGACAGGAGAAGGGGGCTATCCGCACCCCTATTTTGCCACAATCCTAAAGCTCCTCCATTTTCCTCTTGGTCAAGCCTTCTTGGTAATGATTGTACTATCTGCATCAGTTTTGCCAACAAGAGTCTTTTTTCACATTTATGACAAATTGAATAGTTCATTCTGTACGGATGCTCTTGTGATTGTCTTGGGGTCGTTTCCTTTCTTTATGGCGCACTGTGTCGCGGCAACATTGCTTTATGTCGTTGGACAGCCTTTCAGCCAAAATATTGCTTATGCAATAACGTATTTTTTCGGGTTCCTAATTCTAATGCTTGGGAGAGCAACAATCGATAGATGGATGTATTTTGCCGTAGGGCTATTGAAGAAATCTATGTGCAAGATTTTCGCTAAAATTTTTGCCCAAATAGAAGAATTTTCGGACTGTTGAGGGACTCAATCCACATCGGCTTTGGGTTGTTTTTTAGTGGCTCATCGGGAATGTTACACGTGTATCATATGGTCTTTTGAAGACCCGACAATCCCAAGCTGAAACCTCCTACCCTCCCTAAGCTAAACATTTAAATATGTAAATACTAGCCGC
Organism: uncultured Thermococci archaeon; assembly: GCA_964516825.1. GTDB lineage: Archaea > Methanobacteriota_B > Thermococci > Methanofastidiosales > SZ-28-30 > SZ-28-30. The sequence goes on along the minus strand of CAZFAR010000031.1, from coordinate 5,846 downwards.
TGTAGGAGGAGTACTCATGATAGACTTCACATTATCACCTCAGGAGGAGGAACTCTGGAATGAAGCCAAAAAGTTCGCCTACAAGTACATAACCCCTGTAGCTGCTGAACTGGAAAAGAAGGACGAATACCCAATGGAAGTTGTCCAGAAAGCCTACGAATGGGGATTAATGAACCTGCATGTTCCTAAGGACGTCGGTGGTCCTGGAAGATCACTGGTAGAGGAAACCCTCGTATCTGAAGCTACAGGCTATGGTTGCTCCGGACTGGCCACCTCCATCATGTGCAACAATTTGGCATTTGCTCCCATTCTAATTGGTGCAACAAAAGAGCAGCTCAAGAAATACATTACCCCACTAATAACAGGTAAGACAGTGAAATTTGGTGCATTCTGCCTAACGGAAAGAGAGTCTGGCTCTGATGCAGCTTCTGTCAAGACGACAGCAGTAAAAGACGACTCAGAATGGGTGATCAATGGCTCCAAATGCTTCATCACCAATGCCCCCGTGGCTTCGTTACATTCTGTCTTTACAACTACGGATCCTTCGAAAGGGTACAAAGGACTCGCATGCTTCATGGTACCGGCAGATTTAAACGGTGTCAGAATCGGATATGTAGAAAACAAAGTGGGTCAGAAAAATTCGGTACAATCAGAGGTCATTTTCGAGAACGTCAGAGTACCTGAAGACTGTCTGATCGGAAATGTAGGAGACGGATTCAGGATTGCAATGATGACCCTTGACAAGACGAGAGCTGGTATTGCTGCTATTGCCACAGGTCTTGCCCAGCGCTGTGTGGACGAGGCTGCCAAGTTCGCGAATGTGCGCCACCAGTTTGGAAAACCAATTGGGGTAAATCAGGGCATCTCTTTCATGCTGTCGGATATGGAATGCAGAACACAGGCTGCCCGCTGGTTAACACGGTATGCAGCATGGCTGGCAGATAAGGGGATGCGAAATTCCAAAGAATCTGCCTGTGCCAAATACTTTGCATCAGATGCAGCCATGCAGAATGCTTTGGACTGTGTGCAGATCATGGGTGGATACGGATACATTGAGGAATATCCTGCTGAGAAGTTGATGAGGGATGCGAAATTGCTGCAGATCTATGAAGGAACCAACCAGATCCAGAAGGTGGTGGCATCAGGTATTATTCTGAAAGAGAATCCGCCTGACAAGGATACAGGGTTCAAATTCAAGTACGAAGGTATGAATGCGCCGCAAATGTAGCTTTTCTTCTTTTTTTGATTTTTACATGATTCTGACTAACCAATCCACCTTTCGATTAGTTCAATCTTCTTTCCATTATTCTCTCTTTTTCGTGACATCATCTTGTAGAGATGTCTCCAGGCCGAAGGTGGAGGTTCAAAAGACCCCACGTGAAGAATGCGATTGATAGGTGCAGATTCTTTCTCCCTTTTTCTGGTCTTGCATTTCTTGCACTGGAATCCTTTTCCTTTCCCCTCTGATGTCATGGATTTTCCACATTGAGGACAGTGAGGGTTTGATAACGTAGTAGTCTTCAGATCTAAAATATCCAATCTTTCAAGGTTCAAGGCTCTCTTTTTCTTAGAATTCGCAGGTTTGACCCCGCCGTAAACCCGTATTTTATCTCCTGGTATTAAATTCCTCACAATGTTTCTGAAGCTCTTCGTAGGCTCGAATGCAGCACATGTGATTAATCCCTCATTTTCTAGTTCAAAAAAGACATGTCCTCCCTGGATAATGAAGGGGTAATCGACTACTTCACCATCTACAATTACGGAGCTGTAGTCGGAAATCTCAGAGACTGAAGAAACTTTCTCAAAATGGAAGTTCGTATGCTGGTTAGTGCGGAAGATTGCGTACGAGGAGACAGGTTCTCCCAGATCGATTAGGGATATTGCTTCTTTTACACATTCAGCAATCTCTCCCCTGATGCCTGCAAGGACTGGACACACTGTATGCGGTGCAATGCACAGGCTATTTTCTTCATAATCGTAGTTGAAAAAGATATCTTCCATTTTCTTGTCCACTGCAATGACTGTCTTTTCATCTATTAATCTCTCCATTCCCCAGGCTTTCTCTTCCCTGTATGCCAGAAGCTCATACGTGTGATCATTCTCTAGAGTTTCACCAACGCTTGCCAAGGCTCCAATGACACCCCTCTTGTTCTTGTATCCATGAAGGCGAGCTCCTACCTCTTCTGCTGTAGAATACGCATCCTCTATCTCTAAAAGGCGATGGAGTGCTTGTTCATAGAATGTGTGTAAAGTGTCTGGAACATCTCCTGCGTACAAAGCAATCCCCGGATTTGTCTGGGGATCAGAAAAGACAGCAAATTCCTCTACTGTTTCTCTGGCTGTCGCAAAGACCTCTCCTATTCTGTTTTCTGGTATTTCAATCCGGAGTGCTACTGCACCATTTCCCCTGGTCTTGTACGGTATGGTGGGGTTCAGCCGGATCAGGTTAGGATAGTCTACAAAATGAGCGCCCTGGCTGAGTAACCGTTTTGCGAGGATCATTCCCACGTAAGTGGTGCACATTCCTTTTGTCAATGAGTCTGTGCTGTCTATTCCCAGATGGACGAGCATACTACAGAATGTTCGCACACACTAAAAAGGTTACTCCAGATCAAGCTGTGTCCAATTGCATGCTCATTATGGTTAGTTCTCAGGAGGATAGTTGAGCTTTCAAGATGATGCATTAATTTCTTTCTGGTGTTTTCTTGAAGAATTCAAACACTACCATTGGTGGGCTAAACTACGGCCAGAGATGCACAATCAGCGATGTCAAAGGCGTTACTGTAGACAATAATTCCTGGAAAAGGGCCTGCGAGAACCGGGATCACTGCCATGTTCCCTCAACAGGGCACCACTATATAGATCAATCTGGGTTGGTCTCCCCGCGGATCGTAGACGCAGTATGTAGGAATGTTATTCTGGTATGAAATTCCTCATCATTCAAACCCTAACCTATCACGTGTAATGTGAGCCTCTTCTGATGATGACCTTAGACCGAAAAGCTATTTAACGTCCATCTGGAAAGATATTCGATGGAAGAAAAACTGAGAGAACTGCAAGAAATCTTCACGAACCCGTATGTGGCAGCTCAGAAGGGTGTCGTGGATGTTGCCATTGACCCGCGGAAGACGAGATACTGCCTGGTAAAAGCGCTGCAGATGATGGGCAGGAAAAAAGAGAGGAGGTCAGCCAAGAAACATGGCAGTATACCTTCGTAGGTGATCCAATGGAAATGACAGGCTTTATCGTAACAATCGTGGGGATGGGCGTGGTCTTCCTGATTTTAGGTCTTCTGGCTGTGTTAGCATGGGGATTGGAACGCCTGTTCAGAATTCAACCCGAGAAAAAAGCGGAAAGGGAGAAGGAGCCTGCCACTGAGACCGAGATTGCCATAATGGCAGCACTGACGTACCACGTAGGAAGGAAGTGCCCGATTCATCTTGAAAGGGTAGAGGAAAGTATGTGGATGCAAAAAGCGAGGGTATATGAATGAAATACAAAATTGAGATCAAAAGAACGTATGATGTGGAGGTTGAGGAGCGTGTTCTATTGATAGTGATCTCTGGGTGATATGATGTGGGATGCAATCATGGAATTCTTTCAGGTGATGGGGTTCTCTAACCTCACTCTCGGGAATTTGGTAATGATAGGCGTGGGCTTTTTCTTAATTTACCTTGCTATTTCCAAAGGTTTAGAGCCCTTGCTTCTGCTTCCCATAGGATTTGGGGCCATTTTGACCAACATCCCTCTGACAGGGATGATGGGTGAAGGCGGCATCCTCTCTTTCTTTTATATGGGCGTAAAATACGGGATTTTCCCTCTGTTGATTTTCGTGGGAATTGGTGCTATGACTGATTTTGGGCCCCTCTTGGCAAACCCTCGAATGTTCCTGCTGGGAGCAGCTGCTCAAGTGGGGATATTTGGAACCCTGTGGGGCGCCCTTCATCTGGGATTCTCTCTTCCTGAAGCTGCCTCCATCGGGATAATCGGGGCTGCAGATGGGCCCTCTGCCATCTACATCACCAGCAGACTGGCACCCACCATGATGGGGCCTGTGGCTGTCGCTGCTTATTCCTACATGGCCTTGGTACCTGTAATACAGCCCCCCATCATGCGGGCATTAACGAGTGAGAAAGAGCGGAAGGTGCAGATGGTGCAGCTACGGCCAGTGAGCCAGAAGACGAAGATTGCCTTCCCTCTCATGATCACGGTGGTCACGGGGTTATTAATACCACTAGCTCTTCCGCTCATCGGTATGCTGATGATGGGGAATTTGTTCAGGGAGTCGGGCGTGGTGAACAGGTTGTGGAAGACGTCTGAGAACGAGTTGAGTAATGTGGTGACCATATTTCTGGGAGTGTCTGTGGGAGCGACCATGAATGCATCCGAGTTCCTGAAAACAGAGACTATAGCCATACTGTCAATGGGGCTTCTGGCATTTTCCCTGGGGATTTCAGGAGGAGTCATCTTGGGGAAGATCATGTATGTGGTGTCAGGAGGGAAGGTGAACCCATTAGTGGGGGCTGCGGGTATATCTGCCGTCCCTATGGCAGCGAGGGTCGTCCAGAAGGAAGGATTGAAGGCAGACCCGCAGAACCACTTGTTAATGCACGCCATGGGTTCCAATGTAGCGGGACAGATCGGGTCTGTGGTGGCTGCGGGAGTGTTGTTGTCACTGGTAGGTTAACTATTGCTGTCTGGGGCTGCAGCTGAAGCAGTCGAGGAAGCTGCTATAGCCTCTTTGTTGAATTAGCCAGGATCATGACAGAATATGGCGTAGAAAGGCGTTGGCACGTGTGATTTCTTATCTTATGCATCGAGAGTAGAAGAATTCGGAATAAAACATTTCTGCACTGTTCTCTGCTCATCAAAATGCTACACGTGCTTCATTGCTTGCTCAAAAGATTGCATCCTCTACCGGTTTCTCCAAATAGCAGTTCATTTCTCTTTCTCCCAGTAGTAAATCGTGGCAGAGCATCCTTCGCATTCTTTCTGGTACAGGGGACAAGTATCACACAGAACTAAAGCATTGGAAAAGGGTTATCCCACTTTAGTAGCTGATGGAGAAAGAATTAAAGAGAGAGGGATTGATGAATGGATTGAAGAGCAGAAGAAAAGAGGAAGAACTGGATTTGTCTATGCTGACATTCGCTGCTACTCTTATGGCGTTCCAGATGACTAGATTTCTGCAGATTCTCTTCAGCTTTTCAAATAATATAGTTGAAATCAGGTTTCTCATCAAGGTCCCTGCCAAATGTCCAAGAAATGTATATGCAAATTCCTCTATTTAGAGATCGTGCTTAGACAATTCGGTCCCATGAACTCAAGAGAGCCGAAAACTTTTTAAAGCCCTTTGAGAATAGGAGTTGGAGGTGAAGTCAATAAGGTACTATACGCCTGTGCTTGAAGAAGTGGAAGTCTCCGTAAAAGCAAGCAGATTTGTGTTGAGTACTAGCGTTTCTTTTTCCTATTTTTGTTATTCAAGGTCAAGGAGAGCCCTTCAAATGGGTCTTGAGAGGTAGAAACAATGAAAAAGAACATAAAATTTGTCAGATGGGATATCACCCCTCACTGCAATCTGAACTGTCAGCATTGCTATGCAACAGAAATGTATAGGAAAGACAAACGGGAGTTGTCCCTGGCTGAACTCGAAGTATGCATAGATCGGATATGTAACGTTGCAGAGAACGTCATTTTCTATGGTGGAGAGCCTCTAATGAGAAAAGATCTGCCTGAAATAGTCTCTCTATGTGGTGAGAGAGACATGAACACTCATGTGATTACCAACGGCACACTGATAACTAGGGAATCGGCAGAAAAGCTAGCAAATGCAGGTCTCAAGCAAA
>CAZFAR010000030.1:7339-15210 GCA_964516825.1 uncultured Thermococci archaeon | reverse complement strand
GTACAAACGCAGCAAGTCTCCTGGAAAACCCTGGCACCCCAAAGGGTATGGAGTCGGCTACTTAATCACAATTGAAGGCAAGACTATTTATCACGCTGGAGATACAGATCTTATCCCGGAAATGCGAAATCTCGGGCGGGTGGATGTGGCTTTGCTTCCCACAGGAAATAAATATACCATGGATAATTCTGAGGCTGCAGAAGCTGCGCTGCTGATCAAGCCTGAAATTGTGCTGTCCATGCATCGCTGGGACACAAATCCTGAGGAGTTCAAGGAAAAGGTGGAAGCACATTCATCCGTTGAGGTTGTGATTCTGCACGAAGGTGATGTATACAAAGTGGGGTAATGGCTGGTACGTAATGCTTTATTCAAGGCTCCAGAATCCTCTTACCTGATTCAGGTCTTTCTATGAGAATATTGTCCTAATATCTCTCCAGACTACGCAGTCATGACGATTCCAGACCGTAGCACCAATTGAAAGAAAACCTTTTAGAGTTCATTTCCACACAATATCATGGACTGGATGAGCCACCACTACATGCGAAAGGCTTCTGCCTTCCTCCAAAAAACTGGGATTACCTTCTCAGGAACATGGATCGACTGCGGATGCGGGTACGGGTATTACTCTAAGGCATTATCCCTTTTGGGAGCAGATCCAGTTATAGCAATCGATGTAAAAATTCGAATATTTCCTGAAAAGACTATTCTCGTATGCAGAGGTGAGTGCGGTCACCTTCCTGTAAAGAATGATTCTGTTTCAGGATTTTTATACGTGAATGTGCTGCATTACTACCGGAAGCCACATTCCCTGTTGCAGGAAGCTCACAGGGCTCTCAAGGACGATGGATTCCTTGTGACCATAGAGTATGACCAGGTCGCCCCAACAGGGTGGGATCCCTATCCTCTCTCCATACAAGATATGGAACCACTTCTTTTGACTTCTTCTTTCAGGATTGCCAGAAAATTTCTGGTAGATACAGAATATCGCCCAAAACATGTAGTGGTCGCAAGAAAAACTATTTGAGAGCATTCAGTATGATCTTTGAATGGTCAAATGCTAGTCTATCAGGCAGCTCATTGATATCAAACCATAATGCATCTTTTGCATCATCTGCTGCAGATATTATCCCATTTTTCACCTTCATCAGGTAAGCCACAGAGATGATGTGTCCTCTCGGATCTCTGTCAGGTGCAGAATACACTCCTGCTAAGGAGACAATCTCACAGTCTAACCCTGTCTCCTCTTTTGCCTCTCTTGTAACAGCATTTTCTGCAGTCTCCCCATACTCGACAAATCCTCCAGGAAGAGCCCAGAAGTCTCCATACGGATCCTTTGCCCTTTTGATCAGGAGGATCTTTCCCCTTTCGACAATTAAAGCATCCACAGTTATCCGAATAATCTCCATAGAAGCCTCCTGAACAATATTGACAACCACCCCACCTTGGGAATCTTCAACACCGCGGTTCCGACCACTTCAGATTCTGGCACTCCTGGCAGAGGGTGGTAATAGGTGTCCTGAAAGCAGTTGTTGTCACCCTTTGTCACGAAGTACAGAGTATTTCCCTCTTCTACAATATTGATGACCCGATGTATGATGGGTATCTCACTTTCTCTAGCCTTGAAAACGATGACGTCCCCAACATCAAGAGTGTGAGGATCAACCTTCTTGATGAAGACTACATCCCCCTGTTTGTAGGTAGGCTCCATGCTGCCAGAACTGACGACCCTGTAAGGGGGAAACACTTCCAGATATGCATATGCTATTCCCTGAATCAGAAGGAATATCGCTACTGCAATACCTATATCAATTAACTCCTTTCTTATACGGGTTCTAGATATGGACATCTTATCACATCGATGAGCTGTCTCCACCATGTCTGGAGCAAACTGAAGAATTCTCTGAGCCAGGTACTGACCAAGTTGAGGATTTTTCTGAGCCAGATCTGAGCCCAGCCCACCTTGGGTATCTTGATTAAGGGCTTCCCGATGATTTTTTCTGGAGGTATCCCTGGATAATCGTAGGGATCATACTGGTAGTAAATATCCAGGGATTCGTTATTATCTCCTTTTGTGACGAAATACTGGCGTCCTCCTTCAGTTTTGACCTCGTAGACTCTGTGAACAACGGGTATGCCGCCGCTGGATGAATGAAATACGATGATGTCTCCTTTTTCGATTTTGTCTACATCCACTCTTCCCACCAACAGGATATCACCCTCCTTGTAAACTGGCTCCATACTGCCAGATATTACTACATATAATGGTCTTTCAACGCCAAGAGCTACCATAAAGCAGGCCTGAATGATCAGGTAGAGGATGACAGCAATGATTATACCCTCTGCAATCTCACGAAAGTCATTCTTCAAATCCATAAGATTCGAACATCAAAATACTTTATAAGGGTTTTGGAAGGTGAGAAGGTAAAATGCAAATCTTCTTTCGTGCCAACATCTTCCATCTTCAATTCATTATGCACGCTAATCCAAAATGTTACACGTGTAACATCTCATCTCCGAAGTCCCGCGACTGAACACCAACCTTTATAAACTCGTAACCACGAAATCACAAAGGTGATTCTTATGGTACACTTACGACCTGGTAAAATTGATCGAAATGTGGACAAACCCTCATATACCAGGAGAAAATTCATGCGTGGAGTTCCTGGAATCAAGATTGTCCATTTTGACATGGGTAACCCTAGACGTGAATTCCAGTACGAAGTATCATTACTAGTTAAAGAACCAATTCAGATCAGACACAATGCCCTGGAGTCAGCACGGGTCATCTCCCACAGATACCTGGAGAAAAAGGTAGGAAAGGCAAACTACTACATGAAGATCAGAACATACCCACATGAGGTACTAAGAGAGAACAGAATGGCATTAGGGTCTCATGCAGATCGGTACGGAGACGGCATGAGAAAATCCTTTGGAAAACCTGTGGGTACAGCTGCCCGTCTGGGTGAGGATCAGAAAGTGATCTCCATCTGGGTGGATGAGAACAATATTGCTCACGCTAAAGAAGCCTTGAGAAAAGCTGGACACAAATTCCCCGCAAAGGTTTCTGTTCACGTGGAAAATGCCTAGATTTCTTATCTTCTGCCATATCCTCTGCTTCTATCTCTGAAGCTCTCCCTTCGAGGCCTGAACCGACTCTCATATTCCTTGTCTGACATGTTGACCTGTTGATTCGCCTGTATCTCTTCATCGATCTTTTCGATCTGTCCACCTCTGCCTAGACTCAGCCGCATTGAATTCTTAAAGAGTGTAATATACCCGTCTACCACAGAGTAGTTCTTCCCTTCTTCCACAGAATCGATAGTCTCGTTCCATAGACTCATGACAACACATGCTGAAGGATCACCCACCAGAGCCTCAGAAACTCTGTGGACAGTACCATCTCTTCGAGATACGACTTCAGTTTCTGGACCTTTGCTGATCACATGAACTTTCAGATTTACACTTCGTGAGGCCGGATTCAGCTCCGCTACCTGCATGAGAGGTTCCAAATATATTCCTCCGCATCTTCAGTGAAATATGTGCTTATAAATCTTTTGAATACGCAAAAATCCTCTTGATACATCTGAATTCTTCAAAATAAATCATTTTACTTTCTCAAAAACGAACTGTCCACTCCAGTGTTCTATGAACTGCAGCCTACAGGTCTTATGATTTAGCTCATCGAAGAACATAAACAACCTGTACGAATCCCAAGAAAATGTTCAGAGGGTCTGTAAGAATACGAGGTTCTCCCTCTCTTTCTGTTGCAGACCCTCTATTGGAGCATAAGCTCCTTTGGCGGGAGATGAAGGACACGAGGACGAAAAGTTCTCAATCCTTCCTGTTCATAGAACATAATTAGAGACTCACTATTCATTTATATAGGTTTGCGAGAAAAAAGTCAAGCTATTTTCGAAATGAAAATTTGTATATTCTCAAGAAATGCACCAATCTATTATATCTTGGGAGTTTTCTTGCTGAAGTCTTTTCTCTTATTTTATTGAGGATGCTCATTCTTCTGCTTCAGTCTGAAAAGCAGAGCTCGCATGAGCAAACCTTATAAATACTCACATATGAGAACACTTAGGTGAAAGAAATGAGAAAGGTGCTTGCCCTCCTCCTGGTAGTAGGGTTCCTCCTGGGAACGTGTGCTGGTGCAGAAGCGTCTGAGGAAGTTCAGCCAGAGACTGCAATTGCAGATGAGCTTTCTCAGCCGGGCTACACCAGTTCAGCCTTATGCAGTGATGGTGAAGGTGGTGGTGGCGGACCCCCCATTCCGGGTTAGAGATTTTTTCTCCAGTAATACTCGACGATACTGTGCTGCTCACTCTTCAGGATGCCTCGGTCCAGAAGGTCTTCCACCAAGAGAGGAATCTGCAGTTGACCAATCTGGGAGTCCTGAATATCGACGAATCGAACGAATCGCCCAGCTACTCGTGCATACAGAAACAATTTGTTGGAAACTTTGAAAAACAACGAAGAGGTCGGCAGTTTAGAGAATAGATCTATTATGAAATCCTCGTAGTTTGTTTCGAACATGAAGAGATACGAGTCATAGGCTGAATATCTTTCAGGGAAGTAACTGGTAGTGATAGTGCAGCATTCTGGCAGCCTTCCAAACCATTCATACAATTTCTCACTGGAGATTTGATACTTTTTCATGATTGGAGAGAGTTTCTTTCGCAGATTGTACTTGAATTCTCTGAAGAGCATCTCGTCCTTAAAATCCCATTTTACTGTTTCATTCCAATGAGTCTGAATGATTCCTCTTGGGTCACCCTTTCGAGGGCTGGAGTTATCCACCTCATTTCGCATGATCTGGAGCGTTGTTTCCCAGGAATGATTTGGGGCAAATGAGATGTGGTAATCTGATCGAGGCCCTCCAAGTATACAATCGTCAAAATCAATCTCTTCTCTGGAGACTATCCACAGATTGGAAAATCCACCCATCACTGCATGATAGGTGATATTTAAATCCTTTATGTGATTCAGGAATGATTTCACAGAACTCCCGCAGTTGACAAAGTAGACATATTCTTTCATGTTCTGGTAGGAACGTCTTCCGAGTTGGGGTCCTGCAATGTATCCGAGGTCAAAAGCTTCCTTCATTCTCCTGCTCGCCACAGCTGGATCTGTCCCAAGTCTTGAAGAAACAGTTTTCACGTAGATTCGAGGAGTCTGGAACAGTAACTCATAAATAGTACGGTACTGCTTCCTCCGCTGCTTTTCACTCGTCCTCATTTCTCTCACCTCCTCTAACTCTCAATATTCTAAAGATTTCTGACCTTAAAAACCCTTCCATAGCAAAGGCACTCTTCACCAATGTGAGATAAGACGATGCATATTTATGTTATATATTTGAGATTTGCAGGAATTGAAGTTGTTCCTCATAAGAAGTCATTGCTGAAAAGCGAGTTCCATGTTCCTCAGGGGGAACGCAATGAAAAATAGAAAAACCTAAGAACATGAAAGATAGGAATAGTCTCCATGAACCATAGATACTAACAGGATTCAAGGATTCAGCCGCCAGTAAGCAGCAGGATTGCAGCTGCAATATCTCCACTGGACTCCCTCAAAGCATTCTCTGCCTCTTCTCTTGTACACTTCGCCTGTTCCATCACCATTCTTGCGTCCTCTTCAGAGATTTCCTTGTGTCTTCTCCTGGTTATGTAGTTCCCCGACACCTGAAAGGTCTTTTGACCTGCCATGCTGATCATGGCAACATCGGGATATTCAAAGATGTATTCCTCATCGGGGGTCTTGATGATCACTTCTTCTGCCTCAATTTCCGTCATTTTTACGCCCGCTTGCTTCATGAGCTTGCGCATCTTTCTCTGATCAAACATTCGATCCCTCCTTACATGATTCTTTCTTTCATATCAATGATCAACCCTTCCCTCCCAATTCGATAGCTGATATTTCGGGTGTTGTAGACCATTTTCTTGAACTTATAGATATTCATGAACAATTCCATGAAGTGGTAGCCCACCACCTTCCGTGAGAAATGGATCACATTATCTGCCATGTACAGCAATGTGGTCTCCACTTTCTTGTCGTGCATTCCGTCCACGAGCGTGAATATGTAAGCACCTCCATATCGTTTGGCCATCATCCGCATGCGGTCGAAGAATTCGCACACCATTTCAGGGTCATTATTCTGGAGAATGAAGGAAAGGGAATCAACAATGCATCTGCATTCGCCATGTGTTTTCTTGATTTCTTCAAACAGTGCATATTCTATCTGATCCACTGCTGTCAAATCATGTGCAAAAATCTTGAAAGCTGCCATCTGCTCATCAGTGTATTCTCTATACCTGGGAGTGAATGCATCGATGAAGCGCAAAGTCCTGTTGTAGTACAGACTGCCATCCCATCCAAAGAATGTCATGTCCTCCAGTATGTCATCTGGAGCAAGGTTCGTGGTAAGGTAGAGACCGTCTCCACCTTCTTTCAACCCTTGGTAGAGGATGCACCAAGCTAGTACTTCAGCTCCGCTCCCAGGATGGGAGTGCAAGATGGTGGTAGTGCGGTCCGGAATGCCTCCACCAATCAGCATGTCCAGGTCTGTAGTACCTGTGCTGTAGAATTTTACCATTACCTTATATTGAAGAATGCTCTTAAAAACTTTGCTTTCTTCTGTGGTCTCACATCTCTTCATGCTGGTCCAATGGGTATCTAATCACTGTTGAATCAGAAATTCATATCCCGGTCCTTTAATTTTCCATATTTCTGAGCCAACACATTCACTTAAGATGTTGTTACACGTGTAACATGGCAGTGATCGAACCGATATTCTTAAATAGTAGAAGAGCCTTAATTCTATTGACTAAGCCAAAGAGTTGATCATCATGAAGAAATATGTGACAATACTTGTCTTTCTGGCTGTTGCATTTATCTGTGGACGGATGAATGAAATAGAGGTCGAACAGAATGTGATCTGTGGAGAAATTTCATGGATGGTAGATGAATGCGAACCATGTCTTCATATTAGAGGATGCAACGGAGAACAGTACCGCCTTTTTGCTGCTGAAGCTCCGAGATGCAAATTCGTCAAGATCATCAATCCAGTGTGGGGTGAGGTAAAGATAATGTGCCCAGTAGAGGTCACTGACGGTGATGCAGCGTATATTACCTATCGTGAGGTTCGTGCCTGGTGCATAAAGAGTTACAGCTCTATCAAGTGTATTGATTCATGTGCAGAGTGCACCGATCTCTGTGAAGGTATTCAGTGTTCTCCGCAATGCCTTGGCTGCGATCTCTGGGCTACGAGCTGCGTTGATGGAGAATGTGTCAGAGACTACGTGACGGAAACCAACAGCGCAGAATGCGGGTGTGGAGGAGTGTGCGGAACAATCTGTGTAGGTATGGATCTCTGGAGCCAGAAAACTGCGAACGGAGAATGTGTCCTTGATAAGCTTATTGAGTCCAATTCTGCAGCCTGTGGTTTTGATCCCTGTGAGAACCATTGTAGCAATGGAGAAAAAGACTGTGGGGAATATGGCGTGGACTGCGGTGGTGGATGCCCGTTCAAGGATTCAGATTATGATGAGATTGAGGACTGCAGGGATTTGTGCCCGAACAGTCGATGTAACAGAGTGGACGCCAGTGGGTGCGAGACTGATATTGATTCAGATGGTGTGACAGACTGTGATGATGAGTGTCCCCACGAGAAAGGGGACTCGTCCAGCGGAGGATGTCCTCCAGTTAATGTACTGCCCCTAGTTGTTGGTATTGGAGGAGCTGCAGCTGCTGCTGGTGTAGCCTTCAAAGGTGCAAAGGGAGGGAGACTCTCTGGAAAATTGATAAAAGAATTCAGGCCCTCACCTAAGGATATTGGCCTGGGAAAGCAGGCAGGTGAAAAGATAGCTGAA
>CAZFAR010000030.1:0-7239 GCA_964516825.1 uncultured Thermococci archaeon | reverse complement strand
GAAGCTACTAAGCAGGCAGGTACAAAGATAGCTGAAGAAGCTACTAAGCAGGCAGGTACAAAGATAGCTGAAGAAGCTACTAAGCAGGCAGCAGAAAAAGCAGCAGAGGCAGCAGTTGGTGCTGGTATCACTGGTGCTATGGCAAGAACGCAGAAAGAATTCATAAACTGTTCCCAGTGTGGGGAGAAAATCTCTCCAGATTCGAATTTCTGTAGCAAGTGCGGAAAAAAAATCTAATTCCTTTTTATTTTATCCACGAAGCATAAGAGAATCTTGAGATGAAGAAGCCGTACATAGCTTATGCCATATGTTTGATATTTCTTATTATTTTGATAGTTTAGGGAATTTTTCTCACTCTATACTTCTTTTATCTTTATCTCTATCGAAAGGCATTTATATGATCAAAGCGTAGTAAGGAGGAGTCATCAGAACAGAACATTTTCATTTCAAGAGGGGATGAGAAAGTTGAGTAACTGGTAGAAAGAAAAAAACAAGAGGAGGTGAATTGCATGTTTGCAGCGATGATATCACCCGGGATATTGATGGGAGTGATTCCCTTGGGACACTGTATTGGGTATGGGTCATCCCCTATTGGGCAATGCAGAACTGGAGGTTTCCCTACAGGCCTCTGCAGTTTGGGTGCTGAACTGGCGGGGCACTGAGTGGTACAGAGAAGCCGCCGAAGTTTTTCTTGTAGATGAATCTGGAGTTGTAGGGGCAAATGGAGCGCTGCAGTTCCAGATTCCTGTTTTCATCAGTATACCAAAGCTGAGAGTTCCGGAGGTTCCCAATTTATTGAAATTCTTATTGAACTATGAACCGGTAGTTCTTTCACTTACAGCCAAAAAGGAATATAATCAACAACGACAAATACAATACCTAGATGAATCTTCAGATTCCAGAGAGAATATAAAGGCGGCCTTCAATGTATTACCATGCCAGAGGTAGAGGAATCACAGTTCATAACGAGGCGTGAACTTCAAAACCTAATATTCTCCATCGTAATAGCAATTTTCGTCGTACCTTTTGTGTATTCTCTCTCATTCCTAGTAAGAAAATATTTTGCCATCGTCCTCATGACTACGCAAATATCTGCATTAGGTCCTTTGTGGCTGTTAATACCCCTTACTCTTGGTGGCATTGTTGCAGGCATCATTGTCTGGAACTTTGCTCCCGAAGCTCAGGGTCCTGGATTGCACATCGTTATTGCAGCTTTCCACAAGAGGAATGGATTACTCAGGCACAGGACTGGCTTTTCAAAATATGTGGCCACGTTAATAACAGTAGGTTCTGGTACTCCAAGTGGCATAGTCAGCCCATCAGCTGTGCTTGGAAACTCAGTAGCAAGTTCTCTTGGAAGTCTTGTAAGAATCGATTCAGACCAGCAGAAGACATTGTCTCTTTGCGGTATAGCTGCAGCGGTTTCCACTCTCCTGGGAACACCTCTTGGAGCTGCTCTCTTTGCTGTGGAGGTTGTCTACGGGAACTACATATTGTATAAGAGGTTCTTCTACTGCTTATTCTCGAGTGTAACAGCATACACTCTTGCCTATTTTCTGAAGATACCCACAATATATTTTGGGTACATACCTCAATATACAATTACTCCAGAAATCCTGTTTCTTGTTAGTGTTACAGCAGTTTCTGCAGTTTGTGTGAACATTGGTTACATCTTTCTTTATCAGAAGATACATGATTTCTTTCTCAACAGGTCCTGGAAAAACAAGAACTGGTTGAAGCCTGTCATTGGCATGGTATTGGCTGCAGTTCTTATGGCACCTTTCTATGATATTCTGATAGACTTCAAGGTAGTGGGAGGAGGATACACCTTTCAGACATTTACAGGTCAACCCCTGCATCAGGTTTTGATCGTCGTCACAATGATCATTCTTGCCACTTCCTTGATTTCAGGTACAGGCGGGAGTGGTGGGCTTTTCATGCCTGTGATGGCAGTAGGCGGCCTTCTCGGAATTCTTATAGGATCTTTTAGTTCATCTCCTCCTTTCATCTTCGTTGCCGCGGGAATGAGTGCAGCATTATGCACCACACTCAATGTTCCTCTAGCATCTGCAGTTCTGTGTATTGAGTTGTTTGGCCCACCAGCAATTCTCCCTTCAGTAATTGGATCACTTACAGGGCACTTACTTGCGAGAAGATACACAATCTACCATGAGATTCGATGGGAAGAGCTGAGAGAGGAAAATTCAGATCCAGAAGATAGAAACACATGAATTGCAGTTTTGAGATCTTCTTTTCCTGACCGGATCAGAAGATCCAGGAGGTTGAACCCATGAGTGTTACACGTGTAACACGAGAGGATGCTAAGGAACCTTCTATTGAGAAACCTTTAATACAGTACAAGAAAGGAAAGTACATGAAAGTATTCCTCGTTGCACACACTCCCGACCCGGATAGGCTCTGCGCCCAGGCAGCCTTAGTCTCAAAATGGCCGAGGGGATGGTCTGAATTCAAAGAGTTCTGGAATGATAAAACAGACTTAAACCATATCACAGATGCTCTGGATAAAGGCCACCTCTCTGTCATTGAACATGCATCTTTCACCTTCAGCCTGGAAGGTATCTCCCGCTCCTGTACCCATCAGTTGGTGAGACACAGAATTGCCAGCTTCACCCAGCAATCCCAGAGGTATGTCCAGTTAAAAGATGGAGACTTTGTCGTTCCCGAAACAATCCAGAAGAATCCGGAAATTCAGAAATTGTTTGAAGAAAAAGTGAAAGATCTATTTTCAACCTACGAAAAATTGATAGATCTGGGTATACCTGTAGAAGATGCGAGATTCATCCTTCCTAATGCTGCCAAGACCAATATCATGATGACCATGAATGCGCGGGAGCTCCTCCATTTCTTTGCGCTGCGCTGCTGTGAAAGAACACAGTGGGAACTCAGCAGTGTTGCCTGGGACATGTTGAAACTGGTCAAAAAGGTAGCTCCCTTACTCTTCTTGAAAGCAGGGCCTTCCTGCGTCCGTTTAGGGCATTGTCCTGAAGGAGATCTTTCTTGCGGCAGAATGAAAGAAATGAAAGAAAAAGTGGCGTCTCTGTGATTCAAATCTGCTCTACCCAATTCTGAGTCAATGAGCAGTTTAAAAAACCAGAGAATCTTACTTCTATTTCAATAGAAGAAGAAATTCTGGGGGAGAAAATGAGGAATAATAATGAGATACATTTATAAGGCCTTTACATAATGAGGAAATGTTGGTGTTTTCATGACTCCTCGTTGGAGAAATATTAAACGTGTCTCAGAAGGTATTACCCGTTACGTCGGCTCTGTTGCCAGAAAAAAAAGAAGTAAAGATCGCAAGATTGGTCTGCTCATTGATGGTCCCAATATATTAAGAAAGGAATTTGGTATCAATCTGGACGATCTGAAGGCGATTCTGGAAGATATGGGAGACATCCGCATCGGAAAGGTACTGCTCAACCAATATGCTTCTCAGGGGTTGATAGAAGCAATTGCAAACCAGGGGTTCGATTCTATTGTTGTGGCTGGGGACACTGATGTGAGGATGGGTATAGAGGCTATGGAGATGATCTTCAACGAAACAGTGGATACCATAGCTCTGGCATCACGGGATGCCGATTTTCTGCCTATTCTGGTAAAATCAAAAGAATATGGAAAGGAAACTATCGTCATTGGAGCTGAACCCGGGTTTTCTATTGCTTTACAGAACGCAGCAGATATTGTTGTTCTCATGGGTTCAGAACGTCCTTCGAGTTCTAAAGGGGAAGCAGAAGAAGATCTGGAAGTTTAATACTTGTCATCGATGTAATTGGTATGGAATGGAAAGGATTCAGAAAGTTCGAAAAATATGTAAAAAATGAAAAAGGTACTATTTTTGTTCTTCTTTTCTTCTTGCCAGTACGTCTGGCAGAACATCAAGGAATTTACCCAATTTGAACATGACGTAGATTGCTCCAATTGATACTATGAATCGGGCAATTCCTCCGATGAAGATTCCTAGACCTTGCATGATATCACCTGACTCCTACTGATGATCACATTAAAAAGGATTCTGAACGATTGCAGGGTAACAAAGGTACATAAAAATTCTCTATCAGGTTACTTTTTTCTTCCGACATATAGGAGGTGCTCTGCAGCTCCTTGGACTGTGAAGTCCTTTCCCAGCCTGTAGTTCAGGTCCACCCAGGTTTCCCAGAATTCTCCTGTTAGTACACTTATTTTTTCATCAATCATGCTGACAACACCTTCTGTAGCAATGAGATCGATGTGTCTTAATCCAGCTTTCTCCATCAATGGATTGACCTGTTTCGGATGGGTGAACCAGGTAATATTGACGAAACTTTCTCTAGGAAGGTCTGCTGCTCCCTGAACAAGAATTTGCTCCCACTGCTGGCGGTGAGTCACAATTGATTCTGGTTCAAACTTGGCTAACCAGCGGATTACGGCATATGAAGTGATGAAAGAGGCGAAAAGAAGATTTCCTTTTTTCAGAACCCGCACTGCTTCGTACAAGGCTTTCTCACGCGCTTCTGGAACACGGAGGTGGTATAATGGTCCCATTAAGAAGACAGCATCGAAATACTCTTCCGGGAATTTCAGAGTCAGAGCATTCCCATGGATACAGGAGATATCGACTCCAGCTTCATGAGCCTTTTCTCTGGCAAGGTCCAGACACTTTTTGGAGAGATCTACAAGGGTCATATCATATCCGCGTTCAGCCAGACTGATTGAATACCGGCCTGGTCCCCCACCTATGTCCAGCACTGCAGCGGGTGGTGGGGGGAGATACTCTTCAAAGGCCCGCAAAGTTACTGCAAATTCAGTCCTGCGGCGGTCCAGTCGTTCCCATTCGTAACAGGGATTCTGGTCATAGAAGTCTCCTACATCAGACATTGAATTTCCTCCAAAGAATGAGAGACAATATTTCCTCCACATTAAAATACTTTCTCCTACAATTTCTTGTTCCCTCCCTATTGTGACCAGTCACTGTGCTCTCCCGAAAGGTACATATGCGACTTCTGTTACCAGAGATCCTGATTTATCTGTTATGAGTCTAGTAGAATCCAAGTGATCAACATGGTAATAATCCGTTGACCCACTTATCATCTCTGCTATCCTGCCAATTGGACAATAAGTAGAAGAGTCAAGTGCGTGATCTAGTACCGTCACATGTTAGTTTTGATACGCTTCAAGATTGAATTTCTCTCGTGCTCTTGCCCTTGTGAATCCCCACATGATTTGTGCCTTCTTTTTATTTCGTCTCTTCTTCCAGATAGATGTCTCATAGATGTCACATATTTAAAATGTTGTCCTGCTAGCTTTTATTAAGAATAGCAGTATCAGAATGGCTGCAATACTGAACATGATCCTGTAGTAGCTGATCTGCCCAAGACAGTACAGGCGGTTGTCTTCTGTTATGACAAGGACACATCCATTTGCCACAACTGGAGAGTATCCGCTGCCACCCAGGCGATAGAACTTCATGATCTTACCAGTCCTAATATCCAGCCTGTAGAGAATTCCAGCAGATGAACCCAAGAATACCTCTTTTTCTGTCAATGCAGGGATGCCTCCAGGTTCATTTACGGCTGTATTCCACAGTTCTCTCCCTGTGCCAGCATCAAGGCAGGACACAACTTTGCAGTGTGCTTACGTGCACACTGTGGGTGAACAGCCTGTGCCAGCATCAAGGCAGGACACAACTTCCCCTGCACTTACATGTGTTTGCACATATGTGGTGGAATTCAGATAGTAGTGCTTCTCTCCCTTCTTCAACATATGGTATCTTTCTGTTTGCATCTCCATTGAGAATTTTCATTCTTTCTAGGATGGATTTTGTTTTCTATTTGATTCTCTATCCATCTGACTGACGCCGAGGCAGGGTGCCCATTAACTTGTTTAGATCCCTTCTATGCAGCTAGATCCCGAGATAATCTTTACATTTTGCACTATATCCTTTATATATAAATCTTTTGCCAAATGAGTATAGCTATGAGTTAGTAGCTGAGCTATTAAGGAATTTTCAACATCGTAACTTGGGAGGCAAAATGGCAGAAACTATTGTTTGCATTGCTGAAGACAGATTTTGGTAATGTCCTAATTAGCTTACCCGTTTCTTTTTCTTGATTTCAATTACTTTTAGTTTATAATATTCCAAACTGATGGTCAAAAATCGAAAGAAATGCTGCAAGGACACATAGACTTCCTTCCACTCTCCTGACAGCACTACCCAGAAACAAAAAAGAACTGGAGGAATCCAGACCAGAAACTCCCAGATTTGATGCCTATACAAGAGACTGAGTTCAAAAAAAATGTACATCCAAGCAAGAAAAAGCCTGTTAGCAATTGACCTATTTTTCTCCTTTGCTGGCAGCTTAAGTTCTCTGATCCAGAGTATCACATATACCACAGGAGGCAAGAAAAACAAGGCCCCAAAAACATTGTGGAAAAGAAGAAAGGAAAGTCCAGCAATGTATATGAGCATCATTATGGTCAATATTTGTAAGAGTCCGGATTTTGTTACTTGCGTATGCATCACCTCCTTTTCCTATAGCACACAGAGACATCCAAGATCCCTAAGTTGCCTATCAATATCCTTAATTGTCCGGTCACACTCATAGATCGCGTAGAGTGCAGCGGCAACACAGACAATCGGTATAATAACAGTCCATGCTCCAGCAACAGCGCAAGTAAGTACCCAACCCGCTCCCCACCACAAGCAGCCTTTCGTGGTTCGTTCTCTCTGGATTACCAGTTCAACTACCTTATCAATTTTCATACAATCCCGCTTGCATTTTTCCTGATCTTTTTTTCGTTGGCAAGTCTCATCGCATTCACCGTCATCATCATCGTCTGATTGGTCATCATCATCGTCTGATGAAGTGTTGTCATCATCGTCTTCATCGAGCAAAGCCTGACATTCTGGATCAACGCACTCCCACGACAATCCTGAGGGGTCATTGAATCTCAAGGGGTTATTCCCTGCATAACTGAATCTATTGAATCTCTGAGGGTTCATCAGCCACTTGGTGCAGTTTTCTACCGCTCCATTTGTAACTCTCGGATCATCTGGCAAGGATGAATACGGGTCTCTGGTCAAGAATCTCCCTGTTTCTGGATCATAGTAGCGGGCAAGAAAGTAGTAGAGGCCGGTTTCATCCTTTTCTTTTCCAGTGAAAAGGTAGGGTTCAGGTGCACCAAGACTTTCATAGGTGCTGCCGAAGGGATAGTATTTCACTGATGTCAAGGGTGTGCCAT
>CAZFAR010000029.1:0-15226 GCA_964516825.1 uncultured Thermococci archaeon | reverse complement strand
ATAGTTTCTGATATGTATTCAAATAGGTTCTGGTACACTTTACAGTAATAGTCTTTACCTTCAATTCTTCCAGATCTGAGAATCTTGTTGTAAGTGCATCCGCCATGACAGAATGCACGCCATGTACACGATGAGCAGTACTTTTCTTCCTGAGATCTTATCCTTGCAGAGAAGGCAGCCAGTTCTCTACTTAAATTTCTAGAAAAATCTGCAGCTTTGATATTGATCTTTCGCTCATAAAAGTGAGAAAGGAGAGTACAGCCAGGTGTTGCATCTCCATTGACTTCTATTGTGACAAACCTGTTACATGCTCCATCCATAGAACAGAGACGGGGATTATACCCCAGGAGGTTCCACATAAAATTGTCCAGGAACTCAATACGGATTTGAGGATTTCCACTTTTCAACCAGCAATCAAAGATTCTCTTCATGAAATCCAGGTGTTCTTCTCTTGATAGGTATGCTCCCGTGTCGCAGCGGGGATTAGCATAAAAATCAAAGATCTTGCTTCTCACGAAATAGTCAAAAAACACTTCAGGATTGGTGTCTGAGGTCAGTACACCTATTATACCCCACTTCACAGTCGATTTCTCCAATTTCTTGATTCCCCGTATGACATCCCTGTAAGTACCCCTGCCGTCTGGGTACTGTCGATACCGGTCGTGCAGTTCCTCTGGACCATCAAGACTCACGCCAACGACAAAGCTGTTCTTCTGAAAAAAAGTGATCCAATTATCATCCAGTAATGTCCCATTCGTTTGAATCGAATTCGTCACTTCCTGCCCATGTTTTCTATATTTTTCAATAAAATTTACCACGTTTTCATAAAAATCCATTCCAGCCAGGAGGGGCTCTCCACCATGCCAGCTGAAACAGACCCTTAAAGGAAGAAGAGACAATACCTTGGAGATTGTTTCCTCCAGGATATCTTTTTCCATCACGGACGGGTAAGTCTCCTCAGTCCCACGGAGCATGGATTCCTGCGCTGCATGGCTGAATTCGTAACAGTACCTGCACTGCAGATTGCAGGTTTTTCCAACAGGTTTTATCACCACATCATCAACAAGGTCCCTCCTGTAAGAAATCCCATTTCGGTCTATCTGCCTCTTGATAAGAAATGCCAGATTGTCTGCTTTCAATTCTTCAGCTCTCCCAATCACACCAGCAAGCATTCTCTCTTCAGGTGTTGACTCTATATTTCCCCTCTTGACTCGTTGGATGAATTGTCCTTTTCCTTGACCCTCAATATCTGTTACCATGATGTGGTCTGAACGGACCAATCCCATGTCTTGAAAAGTGTTGATTATTCTATTCACATCTTCATAAACATTGACGTCATCACCTATCTCATACGAATCTGCGAGAGCTACAACAATATCACCAATCTGATGCAAACCATCGCACATATTCCACACAGAATATGCGGTCATGTTGACTATATGAACGAGATTAGTCACAGAATCGTAAAGAATCGCCTTCTTTCCAATGCTGCGGCCATAAACATGGCCTGCGCGCAGTGGGTTTTTATTACTCATGCCCACCTCCTGAAAAGACACTGCAAAGCCACTTTTTCAGTATATTCCATCATACTGTGTCTCCAGATAATGAAGTTCATCACTATGTCTGCAAGTCTGTATTGTATTCCATTATTGTATTGTGTTCCATCATTATACTATATAAATCTTCTTATGTAGATGCTGACATTACCCCTCTTTTCGTGAATATTGAATCTTTCTCATCTCCAGCATAGTGGCAAAGCGGGCAGTTATGAACCCAATGGCAGTACAGGTTTCCAAAGATATACCCTTACCAGTACAATCCCAGTGATATTTTGCCTTTTTTCTCAAAGAGCGAGGAAGTCCTTTCCTCCCTAATCCGACAATGAAAGCAAGAGATTCACCATGCAGACACAGATCTGCCAGGGTCTCGCAGCTCACCTGTTTATCATTATCAGGTTTCGAAGTGGTAACAACTGGTATTGCCAGAGGAAGTCTCTTTGTAAGCTCCGAATATCTTGACTTCTCCCTTAATGTCTCCAAGAACTTTCCTGATTCGCCAATTGTAGTACTCTTTGCCACCAGATCATACATGGGTTCAGGGAAATCTAAAAGGACTAAATGGAATCCCAGAGTATGGCACACAGGGGCAGCACGGGCAATGCTCCTTATGTGTATGTCATGAACTCTGAGCTTATCATAGGAGTTGTACAAACAGAGGAACATGGATAATGTACGGAAAAGGGGTTAATATTCTTTTGGAAAACTGAAGTATATTTGAGGTGTTACATTACACGTGTAACGTAACTAACATCTATGAAAAGAGCTGACAGAACCTGATCAGAATGCTGTCCAAAAAATGAAAGCAGATCAAATTTCACGGCTTCATTACAGACCTTTCATACATTTCTTGGATGTACTTTGTAACTCTGTTCTCAGGAATACCTGTATTTGCAGGAATTTCGTGAGAAGAAATAGTGTGATCCTGGTATAATTCCTCGTAGATTCTGTAGTAGTCCCCAATCTTTCTGGCTTCATCCACAAGATCATCCCAAAATCTCTCGCTTCTTGATGAGACCCGATGTCTGGCACTGAAAACTGGACATTGTTACACGTGTAACAGGAAACTAGTGGAAGCTTTGAATGTGCTGTGTTGGATAATGTTTTCCTATAGCCTGCAGATCTTCCTCTGTGGTCAGGATGAAGGAATCAGTTCAACAGCAAGATGATAAGAACTTCCTGGAAGAAAGTACAGGATTCATGAAGAGTCGATTGGGTCAGATTGCTGTTTCAGGAAACTAAACGATTACGGAAAATCTTTTAACCTCTCGGCAACATCCGAGTACATGACTGAAAAACTGGAAAAAGTAGGCTATGGAGTACTTGTAGCTTTCATAGTACTGGCCGTCATATCCTTCATTCTTCCCCGAATCGACGCCATGTACATTCCTCTGTACGGGACTGATCCCGAGATCATAGGATATTCACGACCCTCATCACAGCACATTCTTGGGACAGATTTCATGGGAAGAGATCTCTTCAGCCAGCTCTGTGCAGGAGCATACTTTGCAGTACTAGAAGGGATGGTGTGGTCGATTGTTGGCATTCCCGTTCTAGTAGCAGCAGCCTACATTCTCTCGCAACTCCGATCTGAAACGCCCCACCTTGAGGATACACCAATCACTAGATATTGTCGATTTGTAGCCTTCCCCCTGGGTGTCATTGGGTTCATTTCTGTTCTAACTATGCTTTTCGCATCTTCTTTAGGACACTTTGCGTGGATGAATACTCTCTTCTTCTTTCCTTTCATCGGGTTCGTAAGCTGGCTGGCTGTGGGACATGACATGGAGGAAAGATTCAGAAAAGGGGGGAATATACCCAGAAAGCTGTATTTCAGCGGTATGTTCCTGATTTTCTCGTCTACTGTCATATATGACGTTGTCTTGGGCTTTCTAGGTCTTGGTGATCCCAGTGTTGTTACCTGGGGAATGATGCTACAGTGGTGTTTCGTCAGTGGGTACACTTTCAAGGCTGTCATGAACTGGCTGCTACCTCCGATTTTATGTATCTACGTTTTCTCACGAGGAATGCTGGCTTTGAGCTATGGTTTGTACAATGCAGTCTCGAAGAAGTACTTTTTCAGGGAGGGGTGGTTCTAGTCCTGAATGAGGCGATACCTGCATAGAAGATCTCCATCACGAACGCTAGCACGAGCGAGAAAAGTGCACCCAGTATGAGAGCGCCCCACGCCAAAGGATAGTCATAGTTCAGGGAAGCTTCAACGAATGCAGAGTGAATCCCTGGCCATCTGAAGGTGGTTTCTGTTACCATGGCTCCGTAGAAGAGTGCAAAAGCAGCCAGGACTGTGGTCAGCCCTGGAAGGATCAACGCTTTTTTCTCCTGGATTTCCCCCTGAGAGGTAGTTTTCACGAAAGGAAGGAATCCGACAGAGATCCAGATGACTAACACGCTCAAAGGTAAAATGAGATGGTACAGAATATCAGTAAGCTTTGCCGCTGCTGGTGCGTGTAGTGCTGGGCTCCATATTACCGGAGATTTCATTCCTCCAACTGGAAACAGATCCAGTTTGTAACTGAACAGGAATATGAGCAATAGTCCTAGAAACAGGAATGGTATCAGATAAAAGAGGATATTAACCAAGGCAGCCTTCTTGGCAAGTGCTCCTTCTGCAAGAAAATCGATGATGACTGCGAGAAACAAGGCTGTCCCTGTCAAGACTGTTGTAGGAAAAAGTCGTGTCATAACTATGTCAGTGACATCCCTCTCAAAGTAGAAAGATACACCAAATTCGCCTGATACTGTATTTCTCAGATAGATCAAATACTGGTAAGGTAAGGGTTTATTTAGTCCCATTTGTTCCTGCATTGCTTCGATTATCTCAGGACTTGCTCCCCGGGGAGCTATCATATCCATAGCAGCTGGATCTTCAGGCAGTACTCTGAAGACTACAAAAACTGTTGTGACCAGCAGAAAGAAGAAGATGGCAACTGCAGTTATCCTTTTTGTGACAAACATGAGCATAGACATTAGTTACACCTATATCTAGATGGGGATTCCCCATATATAATTTTCGTTGATGGGATACGTCTGATCATCCTCTTACGTGCACCACCCATGTCACTTTTTTCGTCATTCTATTTCAGAAAGTGTGTCACTATCCTTTCTGCTATACAGAAGTCAGTAACACTCTGCAGCCCTCTCCAGCCCGGAATAGAATTCACCTCAATCACGTAGTACTGGTCCTTCCCAGGGAGAATGTCTACTCCTGCATACTCGCAGCCCACTGCTTCCGACGCTCTCACTGCCACATCCACCAAGTAGTCAGATAACCGTGTTTTCTCCACTCTGGCCCCCTGAGCAAAATTGGTCTTCCAGTACTCACCCTTCCTTTTCATGGAAGAGATTACCTCTCCTCCCAGGAAAAATGCTCTGTAGTCTGCATTCTTGTGAGGAATAAATTTCTGAATGTAGAATACAGATCTTCCATAATCTAGAACCCGAAACAACCGATGAGCCATGTCCCGATCCTGAATCCTCATCACACCAATTCCCTGAGAGCCAAACAGCGGCTTCACCACGATGTCTCTCATGTCTTCAAATGCTCTCATAGCATCATCATAATGTTCAGTACATACAGTCTCTGGAGTAGGTATGCCCTTGTCCTCTAAAAGAGAACAGGTGTAGTACTTATCTGCGCATCGTTCTATGGAGGCAGAAGAATTGATCACTCTTATCCCCATGTTCTCCAGCCTGTGCAGAACATCCATTCTGAAGATGATCTGCTCTGCAGAACCTCCAGGTACCCAGCGCACAAAGACAAAATCCAGATCATCTACAATGATTCCCCCAGACTGCACTCTTGGTTTACCAGAAACCTTTGCCAAAAACTCGGTGATGCTGAATATTCTGAACTCTTTTCCTGTTGCATCAATTTCTCTCATGAGCTCCCGGACATTCCAGTCCAATTCTGAGGCTACTATACCGATCACGTGATCTCCCTTTTGGCTTTGACCATGTTCTGCAGCTTCTCATAACAGATTCTCATGGCCACATCCTGTGTGAGCTTTCCTCTTATATACACTTTCAATCCACCAAATCCACAATCAGGATCCAAAACTAGGTTCTCTTTTCCATATCGCCCGCAGGCTTCCGAAATTCTTTTTTCTATCACTTCTACCGGTTCCACCACTTTCTGCAAGTCTCCATCTTTCTGAATTTCCAGTAACAGATTGGGCTCTATATTGGATACGACGCAGCCGTACCCTAATACCTTCTTATTAGATTCCAGGACTTCTCGGGTATACATGTCCAGATTCCCGGGAATTGAAGCGAATTCATGATCCAGCAAGACTGCTTTCGAAGATAATAAGATGTCTGTGATATTCGTATTCATCTGACCGCAAACGTGGATTGAGGGGACCGCGTTCCGTATTCTTTCCAATGCAGTATTGATGACTTTAGTACAGAACTCAGTTTCCATTCCCACGTACAATCCATATACAAGAGAAGGCTCATCAATACAGATGATGGAAGCTCCTGCTCTGTCATAATGGCAGGCAATGTACGCCACAAATGCAGCTAACTTCTCCACAATCTCTGGATATTCAATAGCAGTCTTCTCTCCCACTTTCACAGAAGCTGCTAACGTTATAGGTCCCGTTAGAGGCATCTTAATCCCCTTAAAGGAGAAGTATTTCTTACCCACCTGGAGATACTCGATGGCAGGAATCTTTCTTGGTATCTCAATTTCCCCTACTACCTGGAATCTGTTGGTATACTCCAATCCGTGGCCTATCAGATACCCTAGAAACATTGAGCACATATCCTGCGGCTGACCATAGCTTGGATAATCTATTCCCACTTTTTCCTGCAACCGGAGAGCTTCAAATATTCCTGGTATGAATGGATCATCTGTATAGAACTCTCCATCAGGTATTTTATCAGTGAAAGGTGGAAAATCGTATTTTACCGGGTAGAAGGGGAGCACGGGAAAGCTCCCCGGCACTGTGGTATCCAGGGGCTGTATCTTGATCATGGTCCCAACGACTTTCTCAACACTTCTGCGTTGATCGCACCTGCATGGTAGATGTTCCCTGTTCTCACATTGTTCACAAAGATTTCTGCTGGAGAGAATAAATTTGGATCGATCTTGTAGAAGTCTTTGTCATACTTCTTGAATGTCTCGTAGAAAGGTAATCCATAATCCCTGGAAGATGAGGAAGGCACCTTCTCCATGACATTTGCAATGTCACTATCTTCACAGTCGACAAAGTATCTGGTCTGACCTCCGTAGAGAATGCAGTCATTGGTGATACCCATAGCTTTCAGATCAGATTTTGCCACAGGAGCTACAGGACAGGTTCCAAATCCAGAGATGACTGAATCCAGGGAGAATCCCAGCTCATGAAGCTTGTGCAATCCTGTTTCAACAATCCGTGCCGATATCTGTATTGAACCTACCAGAGAAGCAGTAGGAGCTACCAGTATGTACAGTCCATCAGGGTTTATTCCCGCTTTCTCTGAAATGTATGCAGCTACCTCTTCGGGGGGGATGGTTCTCGTCTCTAGAGCAATGACTGCCTCCTTACATTCATCTTTGTATCCTAGAGTCTTGAACAACTTCTCATCTCTGGCTAGAGCCCTGGCTGGTCCACTTCCCAGTGCAAAGAAATCTCCTACCTTGATCTTCCATCCCGCGAATTGGGAAGCTATGCACGCCTCCTTCGGATAGTCAGTGGAGATATTGACCTGCATTCCAAAATCACTGTAAGAGAACTCAACTTTAGCCAGTCCACCCATGCAGGCTTCTGAAAACAGCTTGCCTGCCATCAGTCCGCCGTATTCCTCAACTCCACAGTCCAGGATCAGTGCACCACTTTTGAGTCTTTTCACTCCGATTTTCAACTCATCTTTGCTGAGTACCATCTTCTTGGCTATTTCTGCTGCTTTTTCATTAACGCTCACCATCAAATCACCAAGAAATAAAAGGTCGATGATCATATAAGTTTTTGGTATTACAAAAGTAAAGTCTAAAATTCACGGGGCTTGATGTCGTACTTCACTTTCTCGAGGCCATTCAGGGGGAGGACGGGAAACTTTTTCAGTGCCTCTAGGTTGATGAATCCCCCTTCCTAAGGGTCTTATCCTTAACGTACCATTCAGGGCAGCTCGTATTCTCTGGTATGCGATATCAGTATACTCTTTCTCCTTTTCAACCCCCATCACTTTTCTGTCTCTCAGGAGACCTGCAATCAGTGTTGAACCCACTCCCGCAAAAGGATCAAGTACCCAATCTCCTTCGTCTGTTAGAGCTAGTACCAAACGTTCAATGAGTTCAATAGGGAATTGGCAAGGGTGCACAGTCTTTTCCGGATGGTTCGACTTGACATTGGGTATGTTCCAGATTTCCTCTTCCCAATCTTGTCTGACCTTCCAGAGATCAGAGGGATTCTTGCCCTTTGGATTACCTGATGGTTTTCCCTTGTTGGGCCCCTTATAGGCTCTTTTTCCTGGATACATCTGTGGTACCCTTACATCATCAAGGTTGAATTTGTAGTTATCTCCCTTGGTGAACCAGAGTATTACCTCATATCTGCCAGAAAACCTTCTACTGGCATGTAAACCATGTCCAAAATGCCAGATTATCCTGTTCCTCAGTTTGAAATCCAATTCTTTCAGCATTCCATAAAAATAGACATCAAGAGGGAAGACCTCGCCGTTCTTAACATAGTTTCCGATTTCCCAGCACAGACTCCCTTCTGGTCTCAATATTCTCTTACATTCTGTGAATACCTTCTTCTGCCATCTGAGATAGTTCTCAAATCTACGGGTGTCCTCGTAAGGCTTACCTATGTTGTAGGGTGGAGATGTCACTATGAGGGTCACAAATTCATTTGGAACAGTCGCTAGAAAATCAAAGACATCATTCAATGATAGGATGATGTCATACCCATGTTCAAAAGACCTGTCATAGAGTATTTTTCTTCCTTTCAGTTCCTCAAGCACTGGAAGTTTAAATTCCTGACTCTGGATAGCCTCAGATTCTATCATTTCACTCTCACCTCAACGTTTTCGACAGGTCTGTCTGGGAGAATATTACGCAAAGGCATACTATACTTACATGCCAGACTTCGCTTGCCTCTTCTTAAGTTTTTTGGTTTCTGCCTCAGGTACTTGAAGTTGTTCATATATTAATATCCATACCTTTTTGTACCTGGAAAGATATACTGTCCGTATGCGTTCCACTTACTTCGGCATCTTCTTCATTTCTACAGCAGCCCTGCTCCTCGAAATATCCCTGACCAGAATATTTTCTGTCTCCCGATGGTATCACTTTGCCTTCATGGTGGTCAGCATTGCATTGCTCGGATTTGCAGCCAGCGGCTCTCTCCTGAATCTATTCCCAAGAATTAAAAAGAATCGTCATTCTCCTTTTCTGAGTTCCATCCTCTTCTCTTTATCCGTTTTGGTCAGCTTCTACCTTTCTGACAAGGTCGAAATGGACCCTTACAAACTCCTCCTGGAACCTCACCTACTCACCAGTATAGTCATATACTACCTTCTATTATCACTGCCATTTCTCTTTGCTGGATTTACCATCAGTATTCCCCTATCACAGAACCCAAGAAAAGCTGGAACATTGTACGGATTCAACCTCACAGGCTCAGCTGCAGGCTGCCTTCTAATATTCTCTTTTTCAATATTCGGATCAAAGATCATCCTTTTTTCCTCTCTTCTAGGCATTGTGGCCTCTTTCTTCTTTGCTCTCCACTGGAAGCACAGATTTCTCAGTCTTTCCATTCTCATCCTCCTACTGTTTACTCCTGACAGTATCTGCAGTATAACCATGTCCCCCTACAAAGCCCTTTCTCTCGCACTGAACTATCCTGAAGCTGAAATCCTCGACACTCAATGGAACACTATCTCTAGGATAGATGTAGTAAAGAGCCCTTTGCGCCACGCACCTGGATTGAGCCTTCAGTTCTATGAAGCACTTCCCACTCAGCTGGGTCTAACAAGAGATGGTGACAATATCTCTTCATTGTCAGAGCCTGGCCCCTTCATTGAGTACCTGCCAGAAGCTGCAGCATATCTTGAACCCAGGAAAGAAGTCTTAATCATAAATCCTCAGGGACTGGATATATCCACTGCAAAGTATTACAAAGCTTCAATAACGGTAGCAGAAGGAAACCCGCTGGTCGTAGAGAGTGCTAAAAAATATTCTCACGTATACGATGATATACACGTACAATTCACGGATGGAAGAAGCTTTCTCGCTTCCACCGACAAAAAATTCGATATCATTCAGATTTCTCTGTCAGAAAGCCTGTTTGCCAGCTCAGTCGGATTGTATGGTTTCAATGAAAGCTATCTCTTCACTGAAGAAGCCTTTGAGCAGTATTTCTCCCATTTAACTGATGACGGTGTCCTCATGATTACCAGATGGCTGCTACTACCTCCCCGGGAACTTCCACGTTTAATCTCTCTAATCATAGAGACAGAAGATGCTCCAGAGAGTCATGTAGTCATTTTCAGAACTTACTCCACAATCACTGTATTACTCAAGAAAACTCCTTTTACTGACACTGCAGACATTGAAAGATTCTGCAGAGAAAAAGGGTTCGATCTAGTCTGGACTCCTACAGTAACGGAGGATCAGGTGAATATCTACAACAAATTTGAGGAGCCCTACTTCTACCAATTTGTCAAATCCCAGTTCTCCAACAATTCACAGGTCCAGAAAGAATACCTTTTCAATATTAAAGCTCCCTCCGATGACAAACCCTTCTTTTTTAATTTCTTCCAGTGGAGAAGATTCCAAGAAATATACGAGTCTCTACAGGGGAAGTGGCAGCCTCTATTTGAAGGAGGATTCATGGCAGTTTTCATATTGATCCAGGCTGTCATCGCATCCTTTTTGTTAATAGCTGCTCCCTTACGAAAGCTATCCATAGAAAGATTTACATTATCATATTTCATGAGTATCGGGCTCGCTTTCATGTTCATTGAAATCTCATTAATGCAGCAGTTAATCTTATTCTTGGGTCAGCCTACCTATTCGGTGACAGTGGTATTGGTTTCCATATTATTCTTTTCAGGAATTGGGAGTTACAGTTCTCAGAGGATATCCTGGAAAAGAGGATTTCTTTTTCTGGAAACTTTCTTGTTATTATTAATTTTCGGACTTTCTCTTATGATTCATTCATTTCTGGGTCTGGAATTATACGTAAGATGCATACTCACTCTTGCTGTTCTGGCCCCTCTTTCCTTTTTCATGGGAATACCTTTTCCTGCTGGGATCTCTCTCCTGAACGAGAAGCAGGTGCCCTACGCTTGGTGTGTCAATGGATGCGCTTCAGTGTGTGGAGCTGTGGTATCCGTGATTGTAGCGCTTTCCTTTGGATTTCGACTTGTATTAGGGCTGGGATTCCTCTGTTACGCTGTAGCTCTTGTGGCGAGAAGATCTGCCAATCAATAGTAGTCGCTCCAGTTCCTGTATTTTGTTACACGTGTAACATCTCTCTAAGACTTATTTTCTGTAGTTTGACTCAATACCCCTCATTCGAGCTTCTTGAATTTTGTTACACGTGTAACACTCAGCTCTAAGACTTGGCTTTTTCATGCAATTTGACTCAACACTCCCTACTCTCAACCACAAACCTCTTAAAAGCCCTACTAAAAAAGGAAGCGTGATCCAATGAATGATGCAGAACGTGAAGTGAACCTACCCTCATTCAACACTATTCTGAACTCTGCCATGAAGATCCTTCCTGAAGTGGAAGCTCCAAAAGAGAAAATTCCTCTCAAGAAGATGTTCCTGTGGAGTGGAGCAATACTGATCATCTACTACCTACTGGGTGAGATCACAATCTATGGGGTAACCGAGTACATTCAGGACTATTTCTCCTATGTGAAAGTTGTTTTCGCATCTGAGAGTGGCACATTGATCACTCTGGGAATCGGTCCTGTAGTCACTGCGGGGATCTTCATGCAGCTGTTCCAGGGGGCTGAGATCTTTCATTTCGATCTAAAATCTCATGAGGGAAGAGCAAGATTCCAGGGAATACAGAAACTTCTGGCCATTTTCCTGTGCTTCTTTGAGGCAGCTATCTACGTCTTTGCAGGAGCTTTTGGGAGGTACACTCTGGCCCGTGAGATCTTTATCATAGGACAGATCGCACTTGGTGGCGTATTGATCGTTCTCATGGATGAAGTGGTAACCAAGTGGGGATTTGGATCAGGCATCTCCCTGTTCATTGCTGGAGGAGTGGCCAAGGATGTTGTCTGGAAAATGTTCAGCTTTGAAAGATCTGCAGAGTTTGGGGGAGAATTCATTGGAGCTATCCCCAGCTTTGTCAAGTCTCTAATAGACGGCAGTCCTGTTCTTATACGGGGTCAATTACCAGATATTGTGGAAGTTTTCTTCACCGTAGCAGTCTTTCTGATAGTAGTCTACTTTGAAACATTGTGGGTGGATGTTCCCCTGTCTTCAGGCAGATTCAGAGGAACCAGAGGGGGATATCCATTGAAATTCATCTATACCTCCAATATACCTGTGATTTTGACAATGTCTGTCTTCGGGACCTACCAGTTCTTTGTCAGATCACTGGCCAGCCGATTTGATGTGGGAATTCTCGGTTCCTTTGATACTGCTGACAATGCAGTAGGGGGGATCATATACTACATCTCGCCTCCCAGGGGTATCTTCCGGTTGATGAATGAACCAGGTCGGGCACTCATCTATCTGGCAGTAATGATTGTTTTATGTGCATTCTTTGCGTTATTATGGATAGATATCACGGGAATGGATTCGAAAACAGTAGCCCAGAAGATTCAGCAGGTAGGTATACAGGTAGGGGGATTCCAGAGAGATATCAGGGTCATTGAGACTGTCTTGAACAAGTACATACCGCAGGTTACAATATTAGGAGGGATTGCAGTAGGATTGCTTGCAGCCACAGCAGACTTCACTGGCGCTTTAGGGACGGGAACGGGAATCTTGCTGACCGTGAGTATTGTTTACAGAATGTACCTGGATCTCAGACGGAATCCTGAATTACCAGAGAGAATAGGGAGAATATTGGCTGGCTGATTGATGAGGAACCTTTCGCAGCTTCTGTATTTCCATTATCGATTCTGGTATTTCTTTCTTATTCTATACTCGTAGAGAAGAAGGGCTATTACAATAATTGCAGTCTGGAAAAGAAGGCACCCTACTCGGTCATGCCATAAGAAGCTTTTCTTCAATTGCCTATTGATTGGACCTACTGTTCCATTCCAGAGAGTGTGGGACACTGTAGAGGGAACGAGGCTTTGTGCTCTATAGCGAGTGTATCCCCACACCACAGCAAAAAGAAATAGAGAAAAAAAGTAGACAATATCAGAGGTTTCACGAAGAATGAGATGAAAGACGCCGCATAACACTGCCTGAAAGAGTATGCCTGTCCCTACGTTCCTCAGCTTTCCCACTTTGGTCTGCAAATACCCCCTCCAAACCAATTCTTCCCAGAGAGCATTCGGAAGAGTGAATGAGAGAGTCGCAAAGAAAAAAATCACCATCATGCGCATGTCTATAGGCATCACTGTTTTCCCAAAAAAAATGTAGACAAGAAGTGGTGCTTCCAGACCAATGGTTATCAGAATGCCAGTACCTACATTCTTCAACAATTTTTGTGCATGAAATCCAAAAGCTTCAAGAGAATACTGTTCATAGAACTTTACTGCCAATGTAACGAAATAGATGCCTGGGACTATGATGAGATCTTACTCACTCAGAAGGATGAAATCCACTGCAATGATGAATCCATACAGGATCATTCGTGCTATTATGTGGAGTGCAGGTTCTTTCTCGTAGGGAATTGTCTCAGTCCTCACGTATTTCAATATTAGAAAGAGAGGGATTAATAGTACTAGAGAAAGATTCAACGAGAAAAACAAGTCTGGTTGAATTTCCCAGTCTAATGATAGGAGAAATTCCAGAATCCTCAAGTAAAGCTCACCAGAGGTTTCCAAGGTGAACAGTTTTGTACAATAGAGAAGCACGATCTGTGTAACAGCCATTCCTGTCACAGGAACTATCAGCATGCATATTCTTCTCTTTTTCATAGAATTCACATCTTGATTGTTTTATGGATTGTTAAGTCTTTGTTTTTCATGTGTTACACGTGTAACATTCTCTCATCACTTCTTTCTCATCTTTTCATAAGGTTTGTGCAAAAAAGAGCAAACCAAACCCTTAAGAAGATTGCTGACAACACTTATAGGAATAAGCCACCATACTGACTGGCATAAAACCCATGTGGGGTGTATATCATGACAACTGAAGAGATCAAAACAATAAGGAATGCAATAAGGGATAAGCGATTCCAATGGTCATCAGGCCGCACCTCTCTGACAGAGCTCAAGCATGAAGAACGGAAGATGTATCTGGGCTTCATAGCAGACGAAGAAGAAATGGTAAGAACAGAGGCTAGAATCGTTGAAGAGGATGTGGGAGCTGCAGCTGAAGGAAAAGCTTTCGTCTATCCGGAAGAGTGGGATTGGAGAAATGTACGAGGAAGAGACTGGACCACACCAGTGAAGGATCAGGGGCTCTGTATGTCGTGTGTTGCTTTCGCCACAGTGGCGTTAATTGAGTCTACTTACGAAATTTCCAAGAGAAGACCGTATTTGAACCCTGATCTTTCTGAGGCAGACTTATTCTTCTGCAGCGGTAAGCGGTGTGGAAGAGGATGGACATTCAAACCTGCACTTGAGTACGTGAAAGAGAAGGGCATACCTGATGAAGCATGCTTTCCTTATAAACCGAAAGATCAGCCGTGCAAACCCTGTGCGGATAGGGAGAAAAAGCTAGTGAAGATCGAGAAATGGAAGGAATTGTACAGTGAATCTGAGGTAAAAGAATGGATATACAGAAATTCTCCTGTAATAACTGCAATGAAGGTGTATACTGACTTCTATTCTTACCGTGGAGGAATCTACAGAAATGCCTGGGGAGAGAAAGAAGGCTATCATGCCGTCACGCTCATCGGTTACCATGACAGACGTCGGTACTGGATATGTAAGAACAGCTGGGGAACTTCCTGGGGAGAAAAGGGATGGTTCAGAATAGCATATGGTGAGTGCGAAATAGGAAAAAGGTTTCCCTTCTATGCTGTGGAATTCGGGGAATAACGAGCAGAAAAATCGAGAACAAGAATTCATGGCCATTTCAAGTACTAATGTTCCTTCACCATTTTTTCAATTTCTGCTGTCAGAATAGTGTTCACGATTCTACCATCTGCTTTTCCTCGCAACTCCTTCATGCATAGCCCCATCAAGGGAGCTACTGCCCTCATGCCCTTTTCTCTTACTACGTGCATGTTCTCTTGCACAATTCTTCTTATTATCTCTTCTACAGCTGATACAGAAACTGTCTCCACAACTAATTCACTCATTTTGCCGCCTTCTGCCAGAAATAGTAAAATATCATCCAGAGCTTCTTTCACAATTTCTCCTTTAGCAAGCTTTTCGAGACATATCCTTAACTCTTTTTCATCTTCTATGAATTTCTGTGAATGTTCCAGGCTTTTCAGTATATCTATGACCTTGATGAATAATGTGGATTTTAACCCATGCTGCTGGATGTCTTCAAAGAGATCTTCATATCCGGAATGCAGTATCTTCACTGCATGCTCTTCTGTTAATCCGTACTCAGTGATGAAACGCTC
>CAZFAR010000028.1:0-15268 GCA_964516825.1 uncultured Thermococci archaeon | reverse complement strand
GTAAGAAAAGTGCATTCCACTATTGATTCTTCTTTAAAAAAAAAAGAAGAACGAGTCAGGTTCAAGCCTGACCTCGAGGAGGAAAGTATTTGAGATTTGCGAAATTACTATTCAGGTAGTAGCTTTCCTTATAAAGCTTTCGGTTGCTCTGTCTCGGATACCTAATCCATGCATGTTACACCTGTAACGTAACAAGAAATGAATTTTCTTGACGAATGAATACTCTTGACTATTCACTCAATGTAGCATTTGACGAAATTCACAATCTCCAAAGTAATCAATTCTACCTCAGGTAACCACAATCTTTATATTCATGCAGTATGAATGAGTATTGAACAAATCAGTACAGCTGTCCTGTTGGGAGAACAGCATTCAGGATAGGTGATGAGGTGAGAAAAGTAAAAACTCACATTGAAGGATTCGATGAATGTCTTGATGGAGGCATTCCTGAAGGACATATGATCCTCATTTGTGGTAGTGCGGGGACAATGAAAAGCACGTTTGCTTATTCTATTCTCTACAATGAGGTCACTGCATCTGATACTAGAGGATTGTACATCACGTTAGAGCAGAACAGAGAGAACCTGCTCACCCATATGGAAGGCATGGGAATGCATACCTCTGCTGTGGAAGACAGGCTCAGTGTTCTCGATTTGACCCAGATGCGCAAGGACCTATTCATAGAAAGTCAAAGTATTATTATGGAGGGCAAACAGATGTGGATGGATTTCATTTCTCGGTTGGTAGAGCTGATTCGAAATGTCAAGGACTGCAGAATTGTGGTACTGGACTCTCTGAATGCTCTCTATTCCCTGGTGAGCTTCACCAATCCCCGAAATGAATTGTTCTTATTCTTTGAGAAGTTCCGCAGTCTGGGTGTGACCTCGTTCTTTGTGGCTGAATCCAGTTCGGACAGCGATTTGTGCGGAGAGTTCGGAATAGAAGATTTCATGTGCGATGGTATCATAAGGTTAGCCTTACGTGGAGAGGGAGATACATTCAATCGGTACATTCGCTGCGTCAAGATGAGGAGCTCGCGACTGGATACGAGTTATTTTCATCTGCTTGTCACTGAACGTGGATTCAGAATCATCAAAGAATAAGTTCAGACCTTTTCTCCAGTCATGTGCACTTCTTGAATATTTCAGTCATCAGGGAGTAAGTTCAGATTCAGATCTGGATTCAGGTTCTCCAAAGAACTGGCAAATGGTCTCCAAAGCCTCTTCTTCTGTTTCACACTCTTCAAAAGTGGCAAATATGGCAGTCTGGATGTTTTCCACTTCAACGATCCTGTAATGTGTCGGCCCACAAGCCAGATTCATAGCATTAATGAGGAAAGCTAGCCTGTCTACGTGAGGATCGAATCCGATCACCTCCACAGTGATCAGGTTGCTGCTGGATCTGATCCTGATATCGATAGGCCATCCAAGATCATGGTAGAACTCGTTGAGTAATGTTTCCCATTCCTTGGGATATTCATCAATAGGAGCGTCCAATCTCGCCTGTTCCCTCAAGTAGGAGTATAACGAGAATAAGAGGTATTGTTTGGGAGGTATATCAGACTGGTGACTGGTCAGCAGCCAGTGCAGGATTTGTGATGGGATCACGATTCCGTAGTGGTTTTCTATGTACTGATCCCGTTTGCTCTTTTTTGTCAGAGCAGATTCTCTCAGTGTTTCAATACCATCATATTTCTTACTCAGAAGGTCCACTAACTCAACTAGCTCGCGAATTGCTGCAGAAAAATTACCTTGGTGTTTTTCTATGATAGGCTGCAGCATTTTCACATGTTTGTGGTCAAGTGCAACATTTTTCCGCACTTCCATGTATCAACTGGTGGACAGATATTTATAAAGGTTGCTACTGTGTCACATTCTTTCACACATATTCACACTCTGTGTGACCAGAATATTTGAAGGATTTCACGAGAGTGAACCTTTCTGGGACGATGTTGCAGTGAGAAAGACAAAATCTTCAAGAGGAAATTACTGATAGAAAAAATGTCTGGAATGTTACACGTGTAACACTGTCTTTGAAAGACTTCAAAATCTCTCAAAATGATAATATTTATATAGGTTGTCTGAGAAAGTGAAACGGTGATTCGTTGATAAGGAAAGCTTTCTTTTCATTTTGTATAGGAGCTTTATTAATTGCTCCCTTGGCTGCTCAGGACATTTTCGTATTAGAGTGGAAAAAGACTTACAGCACGGAAAAGCAAAATGAAGTCATCAACTGCATGGATGTGGGAGATATTGATAATGACGGTAACCTTGAAATTGTTTTAGGATTGAGTGTGCGTCCACTTGCAGGTATCCAGCGCTATGCAGTGCAGATTTTGGACCGCAATGGAAATAGGAGACAGAGATGGGATTCTACCTATCCTATCAACAATGTATCTATTTCAGATTACAACGATGATGGTACAGTTGAAATTCTGGTTTCAGGGGCAGATCTTTACGTTCTGTCAAACAAGGCGCAGAACCTGAACTATCCTCCTACAGGTTCAGTAGTATCAGCAGCCATAGCTGAAGATCTGGATGGAGATGGGAAAAAAGAACTTATAACAGGAACCCGTTCAATCACCTGCAAGAGCAGCACACTGAACTGGACAACTTCTATTGGAAGTCAGATCACCAAGATTCTGGTTTCAGACGTTAACTGGGATGGAGCTCTTGAAATTGTGATTCTAACCACTCAGACAGTTTATGTTCTGGATAGGAATGGGAACAAAATTTGGATCAGCCCAGGCACACAGAACTTGAGAGACATGACTGTTGCAAACGTGGATCAGGACGATGATATGGAGATTCTGTTTTCCACGGACAATATGCTGATACTCGTCTGGGAAGCACGAGAAAATGGAATGGAAAAGGAAATCGATCTGAAATCGTACGCAGCAGATCTTCTGGCTGTAGAAGATGTGAACAAGGATGGGATACCAGAAATCGTTGTGGCATCTTCCAAGCTGAGACTGGAAATTCTGGACTTGGAAGGGAAATCTGTGTGGCAATACAGGGTTGAACCGGTGGATGTTCGGGATGCATTCGCTGACATGATTATTGAGGATACAAATCGCGACGGCAGGCCAGATATTCTGCTGGCTCATGCAGTGAATTCTCAGAGCGGAGGATTGGATTCTTTTCTCTACTTGTTGAAGAACCAAGAAAAAGCCCCTCCTCGAACAAGCGGGAACGAATACCTTACTCGCGCCATGGAGCTTTACGACAAGAAAGAGTACAGTCAAGCTATCACTGTCTTCACGCAGGCTCAGACTGCCTTCTTACAAGAAGGAAACCAGGAAATGGCAGATCAGTGCCAGACTTACATCGACAAGTGCAGAGAATTGCTGGCAGATCGGGCAGAGGCAGATTCCAAATTCTCACAGGCAGAGGCCCTCTTCCAGGAGGGAGAGTACGAAGAGGCGGCAGTGCTGTACGAGGAAGCCCAGACCCTCTACGAGAAGCTGGGAGATTCAGAAAAAGCTCAGGCATGTTCTGGACGTATAACAGAAATACAGAGTTTGCAGGTTCCCGAAGAAGAACCAGTAGAAGCTCCTGAAAAGAGGAAAGGTTCAGGTGCACTCGTCTTGGTCATAGTTGTGGCAGCAGTGGGAGTAGGCGGCTACTTTGTGATGAAGAGGTATGCAGGAAGGAAAATAGTGACAGAAGAAGGAGAAGTAGTGGAGGAGAAACGAGAAGTAGTGGAAAAAATTGCTCCTTCAGACAGAATTAGAGAAGAAGAGAGGAAACTCAAGGCTCAGTTCGTATATGGAGAGATCAGCAGGGAAGAATACCAGGAAAAGCTGAGGAAACTCTATGAGAGTTGATATTGTATGGGGAGAAGGAAAAGGAACCACTGCAGTCAGCGCATACGATGCAGCTTTGTGCCAAGCGGGTATTTCTGACTTCAATCTGATATTTCTCTCATCTATTATACCTCCTGGTGCAGTCCTGAAAGAAGTTGGCAAATTCAAAGGAGAGGGAATTGGGAAAGTACTTCCTGTAGTAATAGCTCAATCTTCGGGCAGAGGACATCAGGTAGCAGGTCTTGGATGGGTCCAATCGCCCCAGGGAGGTCTCCTCATGGAAGCTGCAGGCAGAAGAAAAGAGGATGTCATCAGGAGTATTAATCAGGGGCTCAAAGACATGATGGAAAGAAGATCATGGGATTTTTCAGATATTTCTTTCAGAATACAGGAAGCAGATTACCCCATAGGCTGCGCTCTGGTGGCTGCATTATTCCTCATTCCCCGCCTTCAATTTCTCGAATTGTTTTGGACGTCTCCTTCAACCGAAGGAGTTCATCCCTGAGAGAGATCAGGTTCCACAGTAGGGCAGGCTTGGGATCTTTGTGATAGTTCTCTCTGAAAAAGGCGATAGTCTTATTTAAGTACTCTATTGGGGTGGAGTCCCCTTCCATTATCTTCTCCTTCATTGAGGAAACCATCCTATCCCAATCTTCCATGGGTCCACTCTTTTCTTAAGTATATAAATTTATCCCTGTTATTACAATCAGCAGAGTGAATTCAAGTATACAGTGGCATTGCTCACTCCATTTTAAAATAGAGAAGGGAAAATTCACTTTATGTATCGTATGATGTCATTTTCCTCATATCGCAGCATTATTCTTCTGGTACGTCCCACCTTTTTCACGTAAGGAGCATCGACAAGCCGCAGTGCTTCCAATTTACCCACCACTGCATTGTACTTCTTCAGTCCGTGGCCTGTTCTGTCCTCAAATTGCTCGTACAGATCCTTTGACAGCATTTCTCCCCTGTGCTCAGCCAAGACTTTCAAGAGTGTCTTTTCTGCTGAATCCAGTCCCTGAAGTAATCTCTTCAAATGGATGATCTTGGCTTCTGCTGAGTAAGCCCTGTCCACGTGCTCTTTTTTCACTTTTTTGGACCCATCTGCTTCAGCTTCCAGAGCGCTCCTGTACAAGAGCTCTATGCCTACGCGAAGATCACCTGCTTCCATCGCGATATCCACGACATAGTCCTGCAACTCACTGGAAAGGACACCCTCTATCAGCCCGTCCCTGATCCTGCCCTGGAGAATTTCGTACACTTGAGATCTGGTATAGGGGTCAAAGAACACCTCACTGGGGTGAAATATAGTGTTTACCTTGGTAGCCAGAACGAATCGAAATTCATTTTCAGATAGAATGCCAAAAACACCAGTTCTTACGCCCTCATATTTCTCGTGGGCTCTCAGAATGTCGTAGAGAATATCATTGGCATATTTGTCGTAGAAAAGGTGATCGATATCATCTAGGGCCACAACCAGACACTTCATTTCCCTCTGGAGCTTCTTCATGATGTCGTTCTGGATTCGGGCCAGAGGAACTCCTGTCTCTGGTGGGGAATGGCCTATCACCTTCCTGTAGATCTGAGCAAAGGTCTGAAAGGGTGTTGTATTGAACTGACAATTGATGTATACAGGTACGATCCTATCTGAGGAGTCTTCCACCTCTTCAAATACGAGTTTGACAGAGGTGGTCTTTCCCGTGCCGCAGGGACCCAAGATCAGGCTGTTGACGGGATTCCCCCCCTTGATGCCAGGTCTCAAATGGAGGGATAG
Source organism: uncultured Thermococci archaeon (assembly GCA_964516825.1). Taxonomy (GTDB): domain Archaea; phylum Methanobacteriota_B; class Thermococci; order Methanofastidiosales; family SZ-28-30; genus SZ-28-30. The sequence goes on along the minus strand of CAZFAR010000028.1, from coordinate 9,689 downwards.
TTGCCGCAGCTGGGAATCTCTGAATCCAAACCGTTCAGGAGTATACTCTGGATCAAAAACCCTGTCATTTTTTATCAAAGTTTCGTCATAGAGGAGAATGTCTTTAATTTCCCTGCGCTTCATTACGTTGTTTTGGAAAAAGGCTCTTATAAAGGTTAGCAGATGAAGTTGGAGGTATTGCAGCAGATGCCTTCACTCCTTTTGTTCTTTTCTGCATTTGTAGTTCAGCTCATTCTTGGTGATGCAGGCTATACCGCTATTCGAGGTTCAGTACATAAAGGGCATTCACTGGACACGATTCGACACATTTTTCACAGTGGATGCATTTGAAGGGCTCAATTACTTCTGGATGAATGAATAGGGCCCCAATAGGGCAGGCTTCTACACAGACATAGCATCCAGTGCACCTAGTACCATTGATTCTTATGATAGAATCTTCTGTATATATGGCACCATCCGGACATACTTTTTCACATTCCCCACATTGATTGCACACCACTATTTCAAACCCCTGTGGCAGTTGTGTGATTCGAATGGCCGATTTTTCCGGGTTGGTCTCATTGAATAAGGACAAAGCACACACGATCTCACATGTTCTGCAGCCTGTGCAGACTTCCTCATCACCTTCTATCATAGAAAATGACTGCACCAAGGGGGATATAAGGTTTATGTACAAGAGGACAGGAAGAGACTGCCTATACATGCCCCTTATTACACGTCTATACCGACCACCATTTCCTAAGAATTGAGAGAATTACAAAAAGATGTTATGTACACCTGTATGTTACTTACACCTGTAACAATGAAGAATAGAAAATGTTACACCTGTAACAATGAAGAATGGAAACGAATCAAGGGACCTGATAAGTTGTTGAAAATGGTATAAGTATGAAATGAAGAATTTGAACGACATGGGTAATGCAGCCTCTAGTATCTTCTTCTCACTTGAGGATAACTCTGGAAAGGAGTGCGAGGTTCTGTGCTGATCCAGTCACCCTCTGTATCCAAATGAGATAGGGAGCGCACCAAATCGAAGGTTACCCACCGAGAGGCCTGCAGCTTCCGGTACTCCCATAACCCGTATTCGCCCTGTAGCCCTTTTATGAATTCTGCTATATTCCTCACCCGTTCATCATCTAGTGTGGCACCAACCCTCCAACACAAATCAAGAACGAATGCCAGATCAAACCGAGCAAAATGGGTTACAAAACCATGAGCAGGCTCCACGCCGATCATTCGTGCTACTTCGAACCCCACTGTGTGTGCGTCTCGAGTTTCGCGTCCCAGAAGCAGATCTAGTGCTCGACGAGCTTCTTCGCTGTGCCGGCGCTGTGGATGCAGCGCGAGACAGTGTAAAGCTCCTGTCGTATTCGATCGGCAGCCCCAGCGCGAATGTGCCAGGACACGATATCCTGCCCTGTACCCGTAGGAGCCTTTTGCAGTAATTCTGGTGGGCCAGGCACCGTCTTGTAGCCTGTGGCTCAGCAGCCAGTCATATGCCTTTTCTGCTCTTGGATCAGCAGCATAGCCGCACAAGGCCAGCCCACGCAGAGGCAAAGCAGTCTGTAGGGGTGTAATGACATTCTTATCAATGTCATTCGGAGCATGCCAGGAGCCGTCTGGTTCTTGCAGCGAAAAAATGTATTCTGCTCCTTTTCTTACTGCTGGAAAGGTCTTATCGAACCCCAGATAGCCAAGCCGCGCTAATGCTTGTGCAGTATTCAGGAGGGTCGTTCTTAGGGTCAATCCCACTGGATCTGCAATTTTCCAGGAGCCATCCGGAGCCTGCAGCTTCAACAAATCAGAAACGAGAGGGTCATTCCCACGTAATTTGGCAAGCTCAATGACTTCTTCATCATCTTCAGGACGGTCAAGCAACTGCTGGAGTACTAGCATGCGAAGACAGGGCGATGGACTAGTGAGCAGGAGTGGAGCCCATGTCATGATGCACCCTCCAGGACTTCTTTCAAATACAGTGCTGTTGCAGTATTTTCCTTAGATACCTTTTCTGGAGTCCCAAAAGCTACAACAGAACCTCCCTCTGGTCCACCTCCTGGACCCAATTCAACCAGCCAGTCACATGCTGCCAAAACGTAGGGATTGTGTTCAATGATGATGACAGAATGGCCTTGATCCACCAGCTTCTGCAAGACAGCAATCAACTGGTAAACGTCCTCCAGATGCTGGCCAACAGTGGGTTCATCAAGAATGTACAGAGAACCTTCAAATGTTCTCCTGCACAGCTCTCCAGCTATCTTCAACCGCTGGGCCTCCCCGCCCGATAGAGTATACCCTGGTTGGTGAAGCACTAGGTATCCTAATCCAACCTCCCTTACCGCTTTCAATGGTCTGGAAATCCTCTGATCCTTCCTGAATAGGTCATGCACTTCATCAATGGTCAGAGAAGACACTTCAGGGAGAGCCAGCCCATGCACTTTCACATCCCATGCTTCTGGCAGATATCCTGTTCCCTCACAACTCTCACAGGGAGTGTACACTGCTGGTAAGAATCCCATGTCCATTTTAATCACACCAGTGCCACTGCAGACAGAGCACTGTTTCTTGAAATGCTCCAACTGCAATCCCAGTGCTCTTGAATCCTCACTTCTTGCGTAAATCTCCTGCAACACCTGATTCAATCCCAAGAAACTGGCAGGACTGTATATCCCCTTTCGAGTCTGATCTATGAGGACAACTCTTTCTGGTGCACCTTCGATAGAATCATGAGCACCTGGTTTTATTGGTTCATGTGCTACTGATGTGGTCATTTTCTTTGGTGATAGTACACGTCCGAGAGTGTCGATGAATAAAGTGGATTTACCAGAGCCTGAAACACCGCAGATCCCCACGAGTAAACCCAGTGGTATATGAACATTCTCTCCCTGCAAATTGTGCTCTCGAGCACCACGTATTACCATCCATCCCTTTGGTTCTCTGCGTCTTTCAAACTTCATTCTCCGTTCGCTGCGCAGCCACGACCCCGTTACTGTATATTTCTTTGCGATCTCCTCAAGAGTTCCCTCAGCAACAACGTGTCCCCCCTTCGTCCCAGCACCTGGTCCCATGTCAATGATGTGGTCTGCATTACGAATGACGACAGGATCATGTTCCACCACAATGACAGTATTCCCCTCATCCCGCAGATCCTTCAATGTTTTCACCAGTGCATCAACTTCTGAGGGATGCAGCCCGCGCGAGGGTTCATCGAGCAAAACAGTCAGAGATATCAATTTACTGCCCAGCACTCCAGCCAGATTCACTCTTTCAGCCTCTCCTGCTGATAATGTGGCACATACCCTGTTCAGATGTACATATCCCAATCCTACCTGTAGTAGAAAGTTCAGTCGTCTCAGAACAGTGTCGAGACTTGATCTGATGAGGCGAGACTCTGGAAGTGGAATGTTATTGATGACCCGGAAAAGCTGGGTCAAAGGCATCTCACTCAATTCGTAGATGTTATAACCTCCTAATCTGACTGACAGAAATTCTGGACGCAACCGCCCTCCTCTGCATTCGGGACATAGTTCAGCTTCCGTGTACGTTCCACCAACATCCCAATCTCGCACCCAGCCGTAGAATCCGGGGTACCTGCTCTTCTGTACTGTTGTCTGACCCTTCCGATTGGTGTGTACTACCTCCAATGGTTCTGGATCTCCAAATAAGAATGCATTTTGTGCTTTCGGACTCATCTCGTTCCACGGTGTCGCCTCAGGGTCAAAATTGTACCGCTCAGCCAGAGCCCGCACATAAGAATATCCATAATTGAAGGGTTTGCACAAGTATCCCTTGGGGAAGAATCCCGGAGAGTACATGGCACCACTGCAAATTGGTTTCTCTAGATTTACAATCAACTTCTCTGGTCTCGGCATTTGGAGGGTACCGACTCCCTGGCATTTTGAACATGCTGAATGCCAGTTTGAGAACAGGAATTCACCCGATTTGGCAATGGGGGCAGTACAGCCACATTGGGGACACATCCATTCTTCTCCTTTTACCATTACAGAGCCACAATTTGAACAGGTGCGTTCACCCAGATTGGCCAGTAAGACTGTCAGATGATGCAGGATTTCAGTATTTGTTCCAATAGTGGAGCGTCGACTATACCGACCACGCTCTGTACCTACAGACACAGCTACTCCTAGTCCAGAGACAGATTCAACAGGTGCTTCAGGTCCCTCCCGCGTGGATTGTCTCTCATAAAGGGAAAGAGTCTCCAGAAATCGTCTTTTTGCTTCAGCCTCCAGGACATCTGAAACCAGGCTCGACTTGCCAGAACCTGATACACCTGTAACAACGGTCAAGGCACCTTTTGGTATCTGAACATTCACATTCTTCAGATTGTGGGCAGCAGCATTTCGGATTACAATCGTTTTTGAAGGATTAATCTTACTGGATTCACTAGGTTTCATGGGCTCTGAATGTATTCTTTCATTTCTCAATGCCTTTCCTGTCAATGATTTTTCTTCTTTTAGCAGATCATCCAGCCTTCCTGCAAACAGCAGCTCACCTCCCTCCAGGCCTGCTCCCGGTCCCAGATCAACCACCCAGTCAGCTGCCCGTATGATATCAGTATTGTGCTCGACTACTACTACTGTGCCTCCATGACGTACTAGCCGGTCAAGAACAGTCAGCAGTCCAGAAATGTCCTGCGGATGCAACCCTGTTGATGGTTCATCCAACACCAACAAACGACTGGATAATGATCTACTTCCCAAGTACTTGGCTAATTTCACCCGCTGGGCTTCTCCGCCTGAAAGCGTTGGTGATGGCTGCCCTAACGACAGGTAACCCAATCCAACATCTCTTAAAGCCTCCAGAATGTGTCTTGCCTGCCTGCGGCTTTTCTCAGAGAGTCTTCCGTCTCTTAAGAGTAAGGGAATGGTCTCATCAATGCTGAGTCTGTAGAAATCTGCAATAGAAAGGTTCTTATTCCCGAAATGTACTGTACTGGCCAGAACTTCCTCAGAGAATCGTTTTCCTTCACATCGCTCACAGATAATCCAGGTAGAGGGCAGATATCTCATGTGGACTTCTATAGCACCCATGCCCTTGCAGACTGGACAGGCACCTTCAGGGCGGTTGAAAGAGAAATGAGAAGGAGACAATCCTGTAGCAGCAGCAAAAAGGTCACGGATGATGTCAGCGAGCTTCGTGTACGTGGCAGGATTGGAGCGCGGATTCCTACCAATTGGACTCTGGTCCACCAGAACTGGCTTCAGGAATGGTCCCTCTATCTTGTTACATCCCTTTGGATTCTTACTCTCCAGAGAGGGAACTAGAACATCAAGTAATGTACTTTTTCCTGATCCAGAGACCCCTGTTATCACAGTGAACCTGCCCAGGGGAATGAGAATATCAAAGTTCTTCAGATTCCTTAGGTGCACTCCTCGCAACCCTAAGAACTTGTGGGGCTCCCTTCGATGTTCAGGAGCCTTTACTTTTTCACGAAAACTGAAATAGCGACCTGTAGATGTATTCGTCTTCCAAAGTTCATACGGTGTCCCAGTGAATACTATGTCTCCGCCAGAATGCCCTGCTCCCGGTCCCAGATCGATGGCATAATCTGCAGCTGCAGCAGCCATCCGATCATGTTCTACAAATATGACGGGACCTGCAAGCTCGCGAAATGCGGGCAACAATTTTGCCACATCGTATGGATGCTGTCCAATAGTGGGCTCATCGAGAACGTGGAGCATGTCTTCAAGACGGCTGGTCAAAGCAACAGCCAGTCGCACTCTCTGGGCTTCGCCTCTTGAAAGTGTTGGCGACGGCCGATCTAATGTAATGTAACCTAGTCCTACTTTACTCAAAGCTTCTAGCCGATTCTGAATTTCCATCTTCAGCCGATGAGCAGATTCTGGGAGCTCAGCTTCAGAAAAGAGTGTTTTCACCTCGTCCACGGATCGACAAAGCAGGTCTGGCAATCTTAGATTATTCCAGCGAACATTGGCTGCTTGCGGATGCAATCCTGTGCCCTGACACAATGTGCACCCTTTACCGCTGCAGGATTGGCAGACCATATGGAAATGCTTTGGTTTGACTGCACTGAATTCGTACCTGCAGTTCATACAGACAGGAGCACGAGATAACATTATTTCGTCATCATCAGATTTAAGGACGACAGTATAGGATCCAAGCGCAAACACCTTTCGAATGATCTCGCGAACATCTTTGGCTGAGATCTCACCAGATAATTGAGCTATTCTCACCTCGATATCGTGTGAGTCATCAGGGTTCAACCTTTCGAAGTTCCACGGCTGGCTGTCCACTACGACAGCATCTCCAAATTCCCGGGCCAGCAACTCAAGCAAGGTCCTGTGACTTCCCTGTATATTCCGCAACAATGGTGCAAGAACAGTGATAGGGTTTTTTCTCGCCTTTTTCATTACAGTCTCAACGATCTCATCCTCAGTTAGGACAGACAGTCCAGTTCCGCATTGAAGGCAGTACTGCTCCCCAAAGTTTGTGTACAGTAACCTGAGAAAGGGATGCAGCCCTGAAGCAGTAGCCAGGGTTGATAATGGGTTCCGATTTAAAAGATTCTGACCAACAGCAATGGCAGGACCCAATCCAGAAATGGATTCAACAGCAGCAGGAGCCAGCCTGACTGAAGACCCTAGTGAAAAAATCTCTAGAAATCGACGACGTGCCTCATGATACACTGTATCAAACACTAAAGAAGACTTGCCTGAACCTGATACACCTGTAACAACGGTCAATTGATCCCGCGGGATTTCTACATCAATATTCTTCAGATTGTTTTCCCGTGCACCTATGATTTCAATTTTCCTCATGGCAAATCACCGCAATGGGTCCTACTTCATTTGTCTCAAGTCTTCAAGGTACAATTCTTAGAGAAGAATGATGCGCTACATTAAAAGGTTGCGATAGCAGAGACAGAACTCAGATCATCTGTGTAGTTTTTCGTTGTTACACGTGTAACAGTCTCAAATGTGTTGAAGCTTTCGAACCCCTGAAAAGATGAAAGATGAAAACGAGAACAAAATCCTTATAAAGTCATGGTAGATTTATAGAATGAGTACCGAAAAAAAGGAGCCTGATGTAATGAAGATTGGAAGTCACTACCTTGTCAATGAAAAAGGTCAAAAAATGGCAGTAGTCATTCCTATTGAGGAATACGAAGAACTCTTGGAAGATTTGCATGATCTCGCAGTTGTTGCTGAACGTCGTGACGAACCTACTATCCCTTTTGAGGAACTGAAAGAGCGGTTGAGAAACGATGGACTCTTATGAAATCCGGTGGAAACGGTCAGCAGTTCAGGTTCTGAAATGACATCGCTTGTTTCTTCAAGAAAATCCCTATAAACTGAACGATGCGCTCCCTCTGAAGAATTGAAGTATTCTATGAGCTTATGAACTTGCGTGAGAGCATCAAAGAGTTAGAGAATAGATTCCGCCATCCCTGCTTGTTTCTCTTGTATGCCATTACCTTCACCACCTCTTAAAATCAGATTGGCATGTTACATGTGTAACGTAACTTCTGGAACAGAATAGTGAGGCCTCGACTGGATTAACCAAAAGTATAAGAAAGAGGAAGATTGAATCGTCATATGCGACAGATAGCGATTTACGGCAAAGGCGGCATAGGTAAGAGTACAGTAGCTTCCAATTTGTCGGTAGCTTTTGCTGAAAAAGGATTGAAGGTCATGCAAATTGGATGCGATCCCAAAAGGGATTCTACCAGAAATCTGACAGGTGGGGAGATGATCCCAACTGTGCTGGAAACGTATCGTGAATTGCTACGAGTAGGAAAGGATAAGCATGATCTGATCCTCGAAGAGATTGTGTTCACGGGAAGCAAGGGTGTCTTGTGCGTAGAATCAGGTGGTCCTGAGCCGGGGATTGGATGTGCAGGAAGAGGTGTCCTGACAGCTATTGAGATCCTGAGAGATCTGAAAGCTTTTGAAAAGTGTAATCTAGATATTGTGGTCTATGATGTTCTGGGAGATGTAGTCTGCGGAGGGTTTGCCCAGCCCATACGGGAGGGGTATGCCAGAGAGATATATCTCGTCTGTTCAGGTGAATTCATGTCACTTTATGCAGCAAACAATATAGCAAGAGGTATCCAGAGGCTAGCAAGCCAGGCTCCATCCAGGCTGGCAGGGATAATCTGCAACAGTCGGGGGAAGGAGGCATTTGAGAGGAAAGTCCTGAAAGCTTTTTCTGAAGGATTAGGGACGAAATTGATCTACGTCATTCCGAGGAGTCCAGAAATTTCTGATTATGAAGTGGAAGGAAAAACTATTGTGGAAGGCGCCCCCCAGTCAGAGATTGCTGACCATTTCAGGAGGTTAGCTGAGAGCATTCTGGCCAATTCGGAATTCGTAATCCCCGCACCACTTGAATTGGAGGCTATGCAGAGTTTGTACAGAGCACATCTGCTAGAAGGGTGAATTGATGGAAGACATGATGAAGGAAATTGAAGAATTTGCGAAATCCCTGTGCATTCAGGACAAAGAAGATCCTCATTTGTATGAACATGTGAAGTTGGTCAGAGAATTTGCTGTAGAACTGGCCCAAATTGAGAATGCTGATATTGAGGTGTGTGAGATAGCTGCTCTTCTCCATGATGTTGGGAAATGTGAGGGAAGAAAAACCCACCACATTGTAGGAAGAGACTTGGCAAAAGAATTTCTTGAATCTACAAATATTCCAGAAGAAAAGAGAAAATTGATCTTGAAATGCATACACAAACACAGGAACAGGTCTTCCACTGGGGATGATGAAATTGAAGTGAAAATAATCCAATCTGCTGACTGTCTTGGAGCCCTGTATAACGATAGATGGCAGGAACACTGCAGGAAGACATTACCGAAAGATGTTTTACAGGAATTCTACACAAAGGGAGCTCTAAGGAAGATGAGTTTAGAGTCTGCCAGAAAGATTGGTGAACCTCAGTTACGAAAACTAATGAAACAGCTGTAGATAATGGTAAAGTCCCATATTTCATTCTACAGTAGGAAGCATACCGAAAACCTTTTAAGTAGAGGCGGGAAAATGAATACACAGGTTAGAAAGAGGAGGTGAAAAAGATGAAATTCAAGGCCAAGAAAGTCGAGACTGTTGCCACCACCATAGTTACTGACACTGGCAATCCATGGAAAGAAGGCAAAGTGCAGTGCCTCTAAACCATGGTTAAAGTACTTGCGCATTGAGTACCTACGTCTTATTTCTCTTTTTATTATTTTTTCCAGTCTTGTAGGAGGTGATTGAAGTTTGTATCTGAGAGCCAAAAAGACGGTTCTGGTGAGGAGGATGCCCCTGGGAATGTACCTGCATGTTCCCTACAGCTTTCAACTTGAAACATATTCTCCTGTAATGGAAATTGATGAATCGACAGTCTCACTGCTGAGACTCTGTGATGGTACACGTACACGGAAAGATATTCTACAGCATCTATCAGTGGAAGGCGGAGAACCAGTGGAAGCTTTTGAAGATGATTTTGATGAGTTTGTAGGGTATCTCGTAGGAGAAGGTGTCCTGGAATGGGTGGAAGAACCTGAATATGTTGAGCCTTTGTACAAGAGGGATAGGCCTTCTGCTATTTCTATAGACGTTACATCAGCGTGCAACCTTCACTGTCCTTTCTGCCAGGTTGATGCAGGAGCTCCCTGTGACGATGAGCTGACACTGGATGATATAATTCCTTTTGTTGAACAGGTGAAGAG
>CAZFAR010000027.1:0-15948 GCA_964516825.1 uncultured Thermococci archaeon | reverse complement strand
CTTAAAGCTGATGTTACACGTGTAACAATCCAGGAAACATCAGGTAGACTTGGGCTCACTGGACATTTACACAGCAGTAAAAACCCTATTTTCTCCTTTAAATCCAGTAGATAACCGAAAGCTTTATATAGTTTTGATTATCAATACTGTATAGCAATCCAGGAGGTGATGATAGGATTGCAACCCTAATTTCCAGAGGTTGGGGTTTCTCTTAGCACGAGAAAAGGGTCCCAGGAAACCCCAACCTTTTTTGAACAAAGTATTTAAACAAAAAGGAGGAGAGAAACGCATGAAATATGCCTGGCTGCCTGTCATGCTCATTGGAATTGCAGGTATTTACCTGGGATATCAAGAAAACCAAGTAGATGACACTGAATTTCTTGGTGGGTATCCCTGTTTCTTGTGTGCATCTGTGGAGCCAGATTTTGAAATTGTAGTGTTCTCCTCAACGTCCTCCGAGTATGAGAGAGCAGTTCAGAAGGTCCTGAAGTTCTGCAGGCTGACAGGGGCGAGCTATGGAAGTGCCTTCTATGAGGGGGCAGAAGAAACTCTTGAAAAGCTGGAAGAACTGGGACTGGAATGGAATTCAGGATTCCTGGTCGTTGTCCTGAAGAATGGTGAAATTATCAAGACGAGTACCAATGCTGATACTGTAGAGCAGTTCCTCTCTCAAATCTTGAAGGAGGCATCCCGTATATGACGCACAAAGCTTTCAGAAGAATCGCACAGATTCTCACCATTTTCATTGTAAGTGCAGGTGCTCTTGGGATAACCTTTTACAGGGTCGTTGTCCCCTTTCTGTATGCTCAGTATCAGTATTCCTCTGTCTCCGATTCTCTGAGAATTCTGCAGTTCTACCTCATTGAACGCACTATCCCCTGGTACCCTTTGGGTGTTCTCTTCATTGTGTTTGTCATTTTTGGAAGAGTGTTCTGCGGATGGGCCTGCCCTTTTGGGTTTTTCCAGGACATCCTTCACGTTTTCACTGGTATAGATCTGCCTGAATCATTACACAATGTGTTGACAAAGGTGAAGTATCTGGTTCTCATCGCTGTCTTTGCTGTCTGTTATTATACATCTACTTCCTTTTTCGATCGGATAAATCCTTTTGCTACCCTGGTGTCAGCTATTCCCCGCATGCTGTTGGTTGGGTTCGCTGTGGATAGGTGGGTTATCATCAGGCTGACGTTCTTTTTCTTGCTCTTAATTTCATTTCTGTTTATCCACAGATGCTGGTGTCGGTATCTATGTCCTGTGGGTGCCATGGCTGCCCTCTTTAACAAGGTGAGTCTCTTACACCTGCATTTCGATCCTTCCCGATGCGACAAATGCAAGGACTGCCTGGATGTATGCCCTACAAGAGTGAACATATTCAATGTAGTTCGCAAAAGACCAACAGAGTGCATCCTGTGCGGGAACTGTGCAGATGTGTGTCCCCACAATGCATTGGGACTATCTTTTACAGAAAAGGTCGTTCAGGAGCTATATGTTTCCCCTGAAGAGGAATATCCCGTGAGGTATCCTTCCCCTACGAGATACATCAGGAGGGAGTATCCTCCTGAGAGAGAAGAGAAGCCTCCTCTCTCCGAGGTCAGCCTTCGAAAATTGCGGGGAATAAGGGGAAGAATCATCTACTTCTACGAGAACGAGAAAGATATTCCTCTCTTTGTAAGAGAAATGGAATCCCAGCCTACTCTCCAGGTGTGGCTCGTAAACATGCAGGAAAGTGTGAACCTTGTGCAGCACTACCTGTTGAAGGATCCCACCCTGTTTATCAACGGCAGAATCTATACAGGGCCTGTAGAAGAAGATGCAGTGGTGGCCCGCATGGTCAATGAGTATGTCATGCTCAGCAGACTGAGTCTGGTTTTCGATACTGCAAAGTGCAGACCCTGCAGGACCAGGGATTGCATTAATATCTGTAATCAGATCGACATAACCTTTGAATCTCGGATTGAAGTGCATCCTCTCACAGAAATCGACTGCTTCATCTGTGGGGAGTGCATTACTGCCTGCAAGAGAGGAGGTGTTTCAATAGTGTATGGCGAGCCCAAGATCGATTTTGTATTGAATTTGGCCCATCTGGAATCATTGCAGGATAAACTGTTGGAAGTAGAGCCCATGACCCTGAAAGCATTCATTGAGAGAGATTCTGTCCACTGCAACAAGGCTATTACCATGCTGGCTGCAATTTCCCATTTATCCAGGGGGAAGATAAATTTTGAATTGATCGATGCATTGGAGGAACCTGAAAGGACCAGAGGATTTGAAATCACCTTTCTACCTACCGTGATTGTGGGGAGGTTCAAGACCCTTGGAGTTCCTACTGAAGGCTCTTTAGTCCTCCTAATCAGGAGAAGTGCGAGGTGGAAATCGTGAGGATCGTCATTGGAATCACTGGTGCATCAGGTGTTATTTACGGTATCACCCTGCTTGAAAACCTGCACGAACAGAAATTCTTGATCATATCAGAAAGTGGAAAGGATATAATTAGGAGAGAGACGAAATACACACTGGAAGATCTGAAATCGATGGCAGTCTATTATGAAGACTGTCAGATGGATGCGCCTTTATCTTCTGGAAGCTTTCTGTTTGATTCCATGGTCATCGTCCCCTGTTCTGTCTCTACTTTGTCCAAGATTGCCTCAGGTATTGCAGATACGTTGATTACGAGATGCGCATGTGTAGCCCTGAAGGAGAGAAGAAAACTGATTCTGGTGCCCAGAGAAACACCCTTGAGTTCAGTCCATCTGCAGAACATGGCCTCTCTATCTCTTCAGGGAGCGATCATCCTTCCTGCTATGCCTGCCTTTTACCATAGCCCTCAATCAGTAGATGATCTGGTCATTTTTATTGTGGGAAAGATCATGGATCAGCTGCATAGAGAACATGACTTGTTTGAGAGGTGGAATGGCAGAAATGTGTCCTTACCTCAGAAAAGGAAAATCTAGAACAAAAGAGCATAGAATGAAACGTGTCTGGAATCAGATTGTGAGATGGTTTGTCAAACAGGAATGGAGCATGGGACTAAAGGAGGAGAACGTATGGATAAGGAAAGGATCAGGATGAAGCTCCTATTAAAAAGACAGGATTTTAAGAAATACTGGAAATGCAGAACTATTTCTCAGAAGGATGCTGAACTTCTGGGTGTACTGATGCTGGAATCATACAGAGATACAATCGATTACGAGGGAGAGACCCTAGAAGATGCAGTTTCTGAGGTAGGGGCCACCCTCGATGGGAAGTATGGTCTTTTTCTGGAAGAATGTTCCTTCCTCATAGAAAAGAAGGGGAAAGCACTCTCTGCATGCATTGTTGTGCTATCAGCGGAAATCAAGCTCCCTCTCCTGGCATATGTGATGACTCATCCCCGTACTCAAAACCAGGGTATGGCCACTTTCTTGATCGGAAAAAGCATCAATGCCCTCATTATTCAGGGATATGAAGAGCTGTACCTGGCAGTCACGAAAGGCAATACTGCAGCCCAGCACATCTATGAAAAGATGGGCTTCTGCGCTGAATAGACACTGCCGCTGTCTATCATCTATATTTTCAATATCATATTTGAAATTTTATATATTTTTTGTAGCTTCATTGTGATATTGATTTATCTAGAAATCTTTTGGAAAATGTTATAAGAGTGTATTTTCTTTTTTTGTCTGTATCGCAACCTTTATATAATCTGGGGCATATTTCACACTATGAAGACTGCTCTCCTCATGAGTGTGCTGACCGCCCTCCTCATGGTGATAGGCTACATCCTGGCTGTACTCTTTGGTCTAGATCCTGTATGGACAGTAGCTCTGGCTTTTGCTTTGGCCATGCTCATAAACTTTGTATCTTACTGGTATTCTGACAGAATTGTACTCAGAATGTACAATGCCCAGATTGTATCGGAAAACATTGCCCCTGAATTGTACTCCTTGATTTCCCAGCTGTCCTTGAAGGCAGGACTTCCTATGCCAAAGATTGCTGTCATCAACAAGGAGACTCCCAATGCCTTTGCTACAGGCAGAAATCCTGAGAATGCTGTCATAGCAGTGACCAGTGGTGCTCTGAGTCTCTTGCGGAGAGATGAACTGGAAGCAGTACTAGCCCACGAGCTTGGACACATCAAGAACAGGGACATGTTCATATCTACAGTAGTTGCAGTCATGGCAGGGACTATTGGTTATCTGGGCTTCATGGGGAGAATGATGGTGTGGGATCGGGGTTCGAGAAGAGATTCAGGGTATACACAGTTGATAGGAATTGCTCTATTCGTGTTCATTCCGCTGGCAGCTGTGCTGATTCGTTTAGCAGTCTCTCGAACTCGTGAATATTCAGCAGATGAAAAAGGAGCTTCCATTTCTGGGAAGCCTGATGCTCTGGCAGATGCTCTTCTTCGGATTGAAGAGGCTGTGAAACGCAAACCTATGATGCACGGCAGCCCAGCTACAGCCCACCTTTTCATCGTGAACCCCTTCGCAGCAGATAGCCTCACTTTTCTGTCCACACATCCATCCACAAGATCGCGGGTAGAGCGATTGCGACAGATGGGACGCACACCTTACCGATGAACCAAACCTTTATATTCTTCAAATGCTACCTTTACCCATGAAGGTGCCCCGAGGCAGCAAGCTGGCCTCATATCGGTTATCTGACCAATCAATGGCAGAAATCGTGAAGAAGACAGCTCAGAGAGGAACAACAGGGTATATCAGGCTTACTGCAGAAAAAGAGGATCTGATTGATTTCTATCTCCTCTTTCTGAGGGGCAAGATGATAGCTGCATTCTCAGAAACGCCGAAAGCACAATTTCTTGGAGATGAAGCCTATAAAAATGCATTTCTTCCCTACGATCGCGGGCTAATAGATGTGAGAGCATTGGAGGAAGAAGTGGTTTCTCTCTTGGCTGAGAACTACCCTGATGCCAGGGTGAGTACTTTGGCAATTCCACAAATCCCTGAGAAAAAGAAAATCATGGAAGATGCCAGGGTCCTGAGAATTGCTGGCATGAAAATACCTTACGGCGGTCTACTGGAGTTCCATCTGTCTGTGGATGTAACTGACTTCTGGGAGCTTCTGGATGATATGGAACAGCGCTCGTTCTTGGGGTATTTCAGGGTGTTTGCTGAAGAGCATGAGATCAGAGATGGGTGCATCTTCTTTTCAGAAGGAAAAGCAAGAGGTGCGCTCTACGAATCAGGATCTGAAATAAAGTACGGAGATGAGGCCCTGTTCAAGATCTTGTTCACATTTTCACTGAAAAGAGGTGTAGTCGATTTTCATGAGTTAGATCCTGTTTACCTGGATGCTGTACTGGAGCGTCCTGTCCTGGCGCTGTCGGGAACTCCTCAGGAAGTGTTCCACTGCATTGAAGAAGAGGAAATGGAGGCAATAAGGAAAGCCCGCTCCTACTTTGGAATACCAGAAGGAGAGCAGGTAATCTCAACACAGGTGCGGGAACTGGCAGCCTTTGAGATCCTCTTACGTACATTGAAGGACAGGACTCTCGATGGATACGTGGTGCTGTCCTCCCATGCGGGTGCAGGTATTCTCATCGTTGAATCAGGACTTCCTAGAGCAGCCTTCCATCTGTCCAGGAATAGAGAGCTGACTGCAGGTCGGGCTCTGGAAGCTTTTCTGGATCAAATCCAGGAAGAAACCAGTGTCAAGATCTTTACCCTTTCTGCAGATGATGTCAAGAAGGCTCTGGGCCGTGAAGAAGCTTCCATCAAGGTTTCAGATTCAGTGAGTGAAGCTATCGTGCAGGAACTGGGGGAAGACTTCTTCGTTGAGATCAGAGAAGCCCACAGGTTCAAGGAAGAATTTGAAAGAAGGAGGAAGAAACGAGTTGCCGCCTGATTCAGGCCCATTAAACTTCTAAAGGACTAAGAAAATTTGGGACTGAGCCTGTACACTACCTTTTGAAATAAATGGTTTTTCATGTCTATTTTCTACTTGAAGGTCAGCTTTATCAGAGGAGGAGTCATTAAGGTCGTTACCAGAACCATTGCCACAGTCAGAGAGTAGATAAACGAAGACATCACTCCTGCTGTTAACCCCATGGAGGCAATGATCAGAGCTACTTCCATTCTGGGCACCATGCCTATCCCAATTCTCATGGAATCTGGAAAGGAGAACCCGCCTGCAAAAGCCAGCAATCCTGCACCGAGGATCTTTCCTACTATTGCGACAACGATCACGAGTATCCCCAGGCCAATCATTGTAATATCATGGATGTTGGTACAAACCCCGATGTACACAAAGAACAGAGGAACAAAGAATCCGTACGCCAGAGAACCCACCTTGCTCGCAATAGTTTCCCTTCGCGGACTGCTGCTCATCACAATTCCTGCAATAAAGGCTCCGGTTATGCCTGCAACCTGGATACGTTCTGCAGTGATAGCCAGCATGAATACAAAAATAATGGTTAACGTCAAGGGTACCTCTGGAGTATGCATCCTGATCATTAATTCCCCAAGTCTGTCAGAAAGCCAGAAACCAAACTTCAAACTGATGATGAAAAACAAAGCCATCAAACCTGCAAGTTTCCAGAAATCGAGAACAGACATTTCTTCATTAAGAGTGAGCCCTCTCACGATTGTAAAGACAATGATACCAATGACATCGTCGATTACTGCAGCTCCCAGAATAGTCATTCCAATACTTGTGTGTAATTTTCCCATGTCCATTAATGTTCTGGCTGTGATCCCCACACTGGTGGCAGTCAGAATGGTTCCCAGAAACAGTGCATCTGCCGTCCTCCACCCGTAGAGATATCCCAGTACATAAGCCAGAATGAATGGGGCTGCCACTCCTCCTACAGCAGTCAGAAATGAGGCCAATCCAGTTCTCTTCATCTCTTTCAAGTCTGTTTCCAATCCTGCCAGAAACATCAGGAGAATGATTCCTAACTGAGATATCTCTCTCATGACAGGATCTGGTGAGACAATCTTCAGAAGAGAGGGACCTAGTACCATTCCACCCAGAAGTTCTCCGAGTATTGGAGGTTGATGAGCTTTTTCTGCCAATTCTCCACCAATTTTGGCTACTACTAAAAATAACGTGATCTGGAGAAGTATTTCCACAGTAACACCTCAGATCAATATTCTCAGAACAAGGAGAAGATCCTTGATCCCTATCAATCCAATGCATTTCTTCTTTCGAGCTACTGGCAGGTGACGAATCTTATTGTTCCGCATGATTCTGGCTGCATCTTCCAGTTTTGCATCAGGAGAAATGCAGATAGGGTTTCTGGTCATGATGTCCCTGACTGTTTCTGCACTTCTGAAGAACAGAGATCTGTATCCCAGTCCACCAATCCCTGTATGAGGCAGGGGCTTGGAGATCAGTTTCATCAAATCGCTTTCTGTTACCAATCCCACCATCTCCCCCTTCCTGTTCATTACAGTAAAGCAGGTTTCTTCTTTCTCTTTCAATTCATGGAGAAGGTCCCGAATGGGCAGATCTTCCTGCACCGAAAGAACCTCTCGCATGATGTCTTTTATCCTCATCTTTGATGGAAATACGACTTCTTTGCGAACTTCTACCTCTTTCAAGCTTTTCATTTCTTCCATAGCTTCATGGAGAAAACCCTTCTTAATAGACATCAATTTGGTGTGGTTCTTGATCTTTATAAGCGTTTCTGAATAGAACTGCCCATTTATTGCCCCATCATGTTACACGTGTAACATACAAGATGAATATGAAAAAGCTGCAACAGAAATAAACGTTGATCTGAAACCCTTAGAAGATGAAAATGCAGCACTTGATCCAATTTCCATGGACAGGTAGTAGAAGCTTTGCTACTTCTGCAGTACACAGGAACTCAAAGGTTCTGCCCATTCTCTTCATCAAACTGGGTTTCCATTCCTCTAGAATGTCACAAATTTGATGTCCATCACTTCATTCATGGCTCTCAATGCTTTCTCCAGCGTGTCAATGGTAATGTCTGCTCTGGACGTGTCCAGCATCTTCACCGATGTATACAGCTCTGGTTCATCTTCTACCATTTCACCTTCAGCATAAATGATGTTCACGTTGTGGTCTCCTAGTACAGTATCCACTTTTGCAATAGCTCCAGGAATGTTCTTCATCAAGAGATTCAATTCCACCAGTTTGACTCCTGAAGGAGCCAGCTTGGTTATCACTGCTTCTCTGGTTCTGGAATCAGCTTCAATTAGAACGTAGGCGCCTGATTGAATTCTGAGTAGTTCTGACAACTCCTGTGGAAGATTGATCGTTTCACCTTTAACCTTAACGATCCAGTAGTTTTTCATAAGAGCACCTTGTACTCACCTTATAAAACTCTTCTTCTTAAAGCTTTTGACTTTGCAAAAGTGTCAATTCATTGTCCATGTTACAGGTGTAACACAGCGTTCCCAAAGCTTTTTCTATTCAAAGTTTCTCAAGCATCTTCTGTGAGCTTCATTTCTAGATGCTTCACGAGTTTCACCATGTATGAGAACAACATATTTACTAGGAAAATATCTTTTTTATCTGAAAAGAATCTATTTTGTTGCCTTTAAAGTTAGTATCATTAATCTGCCCCTATATATCCCTTCTTTCTTTATGATATTCACTCAAAATAGAACGCATTTTCTTGAGGATTTCGCAATTTACCTAGATAATCAATTTATGCTTTTGTAGATTTTTGAGAGATTATGAAAGAATCTTATTGTCAGTCCGAAAAGCTTATATTTCCAGGACGAGAGTATAAGGTGATCAGAAGGACTGAGGAAATCTCTCAAGACGGAACGAAAGATTTATAAGTGCACAGTGGAAATCTCTAACAAAAGGTGTATAAATGGATAAGCGAGACCTTAAAATCCTGGAAAAGCTGTATGAATATGGTCCGAAGAACCTGCCCCAGTTGGTTCGCTCACTGGAAATTCCGGAAAAGACTACCTACAGAAGAATCCGAAACATGGAGCAACGGGGATACCTGATTGCAACAGTGAAGCCCAGCTACAAAGCTCTGCGCATGCGCTATATCGTTGTCTTCTCAGAAGCTCTCTCACACAAAGCAAAGGACATGCTGTGTACTCCTGACATCAAAGGGGTATCGAGCTGTATCGGCTACATGAACGGCTACTGCACCACCCATTCTGTGGCAGAGAAGAATGTGGATGACTTCAAGAGATATGTGGAGTATTTGCGAGGTGAAGATATAATCTCCAAGTATCGCATGTACGAGACTGTGGGATTCCATCAGATACCGGTGCGTGCAGAAGCTTATCTTGAGAGAAGATCCTTCAATTGGGATGCCTGGATCAACTTAGTGAAGGAAGGAGAATCAGAAAAGGAGACGAAGAGAAAGAGGAAGACGAAATTCGACAAACTTGACCTGTTTATGCTCAAAGAGCTGGAACTAAATCCTCGCCAGGAATGGGTCGAAATCGCTGAGAAATGGAAAAATGTCACAGATGACGAACTGTCCATAGACTCACTCTCAAAGAAAATTGGTTGGCGATTCTCAAACCGCCATCAGTACCTGATCGAGACCTTTTTCGTGGCTGCTTCCAAGATGCGTGGAGAAAAACTCTTTGATCTGACGAACCTTTTCTACGTGACTCTCCATGCCAAGAACGAGAACTATGCCTACGGGATAGGCCAGGCACTCAATGGTCTATCTGATCTTCCCGCCTTCGCCTATTGGTCAAAAGTTCAGGGAATTCCTTCAGTGATCTTGAAGTTCCAGATGTACAAGGAAGATTGTTTTGAATTCTTTGAAGCACTGTTGCGTTTGCAGGATTCAGGTGTGTTGACAGGAGCAGAAACGTATATGCTCTCCAGGCAGAAGGCACTTTCACGGACAATTCCGCTTGAGCTGTTCGAAAGCGGAGACTGGAAGAAGATCAACTTCGAAGACTACAAGGGGGGTGAAAAGTGTGAAGAAGTCTTCAGCAAACCTGGTGATATTGGGAGGTCTGGTCAGCCCTGAGCAAGCAGATCTCTCTGGCGACTGCAACCCTGGGGTCAGATGCAGGTCTTCAGCGAAGCCTGCTGGAAATCATCCCGACTGACCTAGGTTGTAACATACACTTTTTTTCTTCTTTTTTTTGCTTTCGTTTTTTTTCTTCTGCGTTCTTCCTTTCCCAAGAAAACTGCTGTGAAGGTTGATGTTTCCCTTCGGTTGTTACACGTGTAGCACTTTATTCCATGTCAATCTCAATCCTTTTCATGGATGGATGACCGAAAGATTTATATATACCTTTTGTTAAGTTAACATTAAGTAAACATAAGAAAGAGGTGATATATTGGTATGGGATATATTCGATGAAATCCGAAGAATGCGGGAAGATATGGATAGAATATTTAGTGAATTCTTCCAGTATTCCCCTTATAGACAGTTGGGACCGGGAAGAGCCTTAGAAAGGACTGAACCTGAAAGAAGGATGCCGTCTCTGCGCCAAGCTCTTTTCGATATCCAGGAAACTGACAAAGATGTCATTGTCACTGCTGAACTGCCAGGAATGAACAAGGAAGACATTGAATTGAATGTGACACCTGAAAGGATTGAAATCAGAGCACAGAAGAAGGAAGAGACTGCTGAAGAGAAGGAAGGCTATAGAGGATATGGCAGAAGGTATGTTGGCTTCTACAGAAATGTTCCTCTCCCAGCTGATGTAAAGCCTGAGGGCGTGAAGGCTACATACCGTAATGGTGTCCTAGAGGTTACACTTCCCAAGAAAGAAGTGACCAGGTCACGCACCATATCGATTGAGTAATATTCCTATTCCTTTCCTCTTTCTTTTTTCGAGGTGATTCTCATGGATGAAGAAGTAGTATTGACTGTAGCAGATGCAGAAAAGATGGATGTTGGTAGACATGTAGTTAGGCTGAACTCCGAGACTATGACCAATCTCCAATTGGAGGCTGGAGACGTGATAGAGCTTTCTGGGACACGCACTGTTCCCGCCTTGGTTTGGAGAGGCAGGTATGAGGATGAGGAACTAGATATTATCCGCATGGATTCTATTCTGAGGAGGAATGCAGGAGTCTCTCTGGGAGACAAGATAAGGGTAAAAAAGGCACAGTCTTACGAAGCCCAGATCGTGCATTTGGCTCCAGCTGAGCAAGAAATCAGGATTCGTGGTGATATCTCGTCCTACTTTAAGGAACGATTGCTGGGAAAGCCAGTAATCCGGAACAATGTCGTCCTTTTCGAGTTGTTCAACAATGTATTCCCCTTCGTGGTCACGAGGACAGACCCAGGAGGTGTGGTCCTCATCACTACCAGAACGCAGATTGATGTTTCAGAGAAACCAGTGCGTATTTCTGAGATATCTCGTGTGCCTGAAGTGACTTACGAAGACATTGGAGGGCTGCAGGAAGAGATCCGAAAGATCAGAGAGATGGTGGAGATCCCCATGAAACACCCGGAAGTCTTTGAGAAGCTGGGGATTACTCCTCCTAAAGGAGTTCTCCTTTACGGGCCTCCCGGATGTGGGAAAACATTGCTGGCAAAAGCATTGGCCAACGAAATCAATGCTCACTTCTCTGTGATAAATGGTCCTGAAATCATGAGCAAGTACTACGGCCAGTCAGAAGAGAACCTGAGAAACGTTTTCGATGAAGCTGAAAAGAACGCACCTGCCATCATCTTCATTGATGAGGTGGATGCCATAGCCCCAAAGAGGGAAAATGTCACAGGAGAAGTGGAGAGAAGGGTGGTCTCCCAGTTGCTGACGTTGATGGATGGGTTAAAATCCAGAGGAAAGGTAGTCGTGATTGCAGCCACCAACATACCGAATGCTATAGATCCTGCATTGAGAAGACCGGGCAGATTTGACAGAGAAATCGAGATCGGGGTGCCTGATGTTAC
Source organism: uncultured Thermococci archaeon (assembly GCA_964516825.1). Lineage (GTDB taxonomy): Archaea > Methanobacteriota_B > Thermococci > Methanofastidiosales > SZ-28-30 > SZ-28-30. Next base: position 4,136 of record CAZFAR010000027.1, on the reverse strand, counting down.
AGGAAGGAAGGAGATCCTACTGATACATACCAGGGGAATGTCCCTGACCAAAGATGTTGACCTGGATAAGATTGCAGGAATTACTCACGGGTATGTTGGCGCTGATGTCGCAGCCCTGTGTAAGGAAGCTGCCATGAAGACGCTGAGAAGGGTCATTCCAAAAATCCATGGAGAAACAGTGGACATCTCCCAGGAAATACTGAACCAGCTGGTCGTGACAATGGATGACTTCATGCAGGCATACCAGGAGGTTGAACCCTCAGGTATGAGGGAAGCATTCGTGGAAGTTCCCAATGTGAAGTGGTCAGAAATTGGGGGATTGGAACAAACGAAACAGGAACTGAGAGAAGCAGTTGAACTACCCTTGAAAAGCCCAGAGATATTCAAAAAACTGGGGATTGAAGCTCCAAAAGGCATCCTGCTGTACGGACCTCCTGGATGCGGAAAGACGCTGCTTGCAAAAGCTGTGGCTACTGAAAGTGAAGCCAACTTCATAGCTATAAGGGGGCCTGAACTCCTCTCCAAGTGGGTAGGTGAATCAGAAGAAGGAGTGCGACGCGTCTTCAGGAGAGCCCGACAGGTAGCTCCCTGTATCGTCTTCTTTGACGAGATCGACGCTCTTGCAGGGACGAGAGGTCAGGAAATAGGTACCAGAGTAACTGAAAGGGTAGTCAATCAGATGCTCACAGAGATCGATGGTATAGAAAAGCTGGAAGGAGTGACTGTCATCGCAGCTACGAACAGGCCAGATCTTCTGGATTCTGCTTTACTGAGACCGGGGCGGTTTGACTCCTTGATTGAAATTCCAATGCCAGATGAAGAGAGCCGCCTTGCCATTCTGGAAGTGCATACGAGAAGCATGCCCCTAAAAGATGTGAATTTGAGAGATCTTGCCAAGAGAACGAAAGATTTCTCAGGAGCAGATATTGCTGCCTTATGCAGGGAAGCTGGAATGTTTGCTATCAGAGAGAATATCAATGCAGAAAAGGTGGAGACAAAGCATTTCGAACAAGCACTGGAGAAAATCATGCGCACCAAATTCACAGAACAGGAAGCCATCTCCATTTTACGATAGATTTTGAACCCTATGTAGATCCTCTAAAGTCAGTTTTGACCCATCGCAGCTCCTTAGAGGATCTGACCAGTATTTCGTCGTGCGAAACATGTGTGGTTCTTAGCCACGATGCTGGATTCCAGGCTGCCTCCATGCTGTCTGACCGGAGGATTGAATGGTTATGCAAAGATATTCCTCTGCCAATTGGGTTCGAGAACACGAGAAAGTTTCTGGAACCTCTGGGAAAGCGATTTGATTGTGAAAAGAAGATAGAGGATATCATAGAAAAGGGGGAAAAGATGGTAATCCAGAATCTGAGAAGACGGGGGCTGGAAGTTGAATTCTTTCACAAAGCTTCTACAGCCATTGTTGCTGACAGCACTATTGGAATACCATTGCTCAGATTTGTGACAGAAGACTTGGAAATGATACCTGAACTCGTATTACTCCGCTCTGATACCAGTAGAGCACTGGCCGAACAGCAGATAAGAGAATTGCATCTAGTATCAGAATTAGAGATTCCTCTATTCTTCGAGGTTATTACTCCTGTCTTGGAATACAGAATGACTGATAGGGCTTACTTTGGGTATGAGGGAATGCTGAATTTGATCGAGATCATGCAGAATCAATGGTGGAATCGATGGAAATCCAAGCATAAACGGCATAAATCCAAGTGGTAGCCAGAGCAGTTACGAGTATCCCATCTTCTATGAAAGACTTGGCTTGGAGGGTGCAGTCAAAGATCCCCAGCACCCAGCAATTCCCCCGACTCCATCACAACCGAAAAGTATTTAAGATTCTCCCATCACTAGTAGTAGTTACTATACATTGTAGTACCTAAGTAGTAATGAAATACGAAGGGAGTGGCTCTGTGGGAGTGAGTCATATGAAAAAGGTTGGAATCCTCTCCGTGGCGGTAGCTATGTGAAAGAGAGATACAGAAAATGGAGACGTGACAGCATGAGATCAGACACAATTAACAGCGACTCGATTGATTTCTGCTATCTGTCAGCGGAGGAAAAAGTAGAAAGGGAGGTTAAACCATGAAAAAAGAATTGGCTGTATTTACAGTATTGATTTTGGTTGGAGGCTGTATTGCACAAACTCCAGAAGGATCAACATCAGCAGTGAACAGTATTCTAGCGCACTTGAAAGGTCTTTCCATTGAAGAGTTTTTTGAGCAATCTTACAAACAGTTATTACTGAGAAATCCTCAAAAAATAACTGAATTAGGACTTGCTGAAGAATATGGGCTGCGGAATGATCAGCTCAACAATATATCAGATGCATACATTCGCGAGACTCAAGCCCTAGAAAAGGGCATACTGGAGCTGCTGAGAACGTATGATCGGGCTGCACTGACACCAGAACAGCAGGTGTCTTATGATGTGTATGAGTGGCACTTAGATGATGTGGTGCGCCGGCATGAATTCATGTACTACAACTACCTTGTTCATCATTTCCTTGGAGATTACCATGACGAATTAGTACGGTTTTTCACAGAAATACGTCCACTTGCGAACAAGGAAGATGCTGAAGATTACATTGCCTGCCTGTCACAGATAGATACCCAGGTCAGCCAGTTGATTGAAGGGCTAAGATTACGGAAAGAAGCAGGTGTGGTACCGCCAAGGTTCATTCTCGAGATGACAAAAGGCATATATCGGTCAAGTCTCTACAAATATGGTCCAGATACATACGAAGCAGAACATTTAATCCTGTATAGTGTTTTTTCCGAGAAAGTGAATGCCCTCAACCTGAGCGCAGAAGAGAAACGGGCCCTGCTAGACGCTGCATTGACAGAGATTACTGAGTCTTTCATTCCAGCCTATGAGGAGCTGATTGCATATATTGAGGTTCTGGAAGCCACTGCGACTGACGATGCTGGCATATGGAAATTCCCTCATGGTGATGAATACTACACATATATTCTGCGCCACGAAACATCCACTGATCTGACTGCTGAGGAGATCCATGAGATGGGATTACAGGAAGTTGACCGCATCCAAAAGGAGATGCGCGCAGTTTTTGACGAACTGGGGTATCCTGAGGATGAGAACCTGTCTGATCTGGTAAATCGGGCAATTATGGAGGGTGGCTTCTACGATATTTCAACAAAGGCTGGAAAGGATCAGCTCGTTGAAACGTACGAGGCCATGCTCGACGAAATGAGCCAACTCTTGAAGACAGTTGTGGATCTGACCTCCAGTGCAGGATTAGTTGTCGTAGGAGAATCGAATTTCTGTGGAGGTGGGTTCTATGTATCTGCTTCACTGGATGGCTCGCGACCGGGTGCTTTCCATACAGGGATGGGCTGTTCGCTTGTACCTCGATTCAATGCACCAACAGTAGCATACCATGAAGCTATACCTGGACACCATTTCCAGATTGCAGTTGCCCAGGAACTGGATTTGCCATTGTTCAGGAATGACGTTTTCTTCAATGGTTATGCTGAAGGATGGGCATTGTATGCTGAGCGGCTGGCATGGGAACTGGGTGTATATGATGACAGCGCATACGGGAATATTGGGCGGTTGCAGCTTGAACTGCTGCGGGCTGTTCGTCTCGTGACAGACACAGGGATACATGCCAAACACTGGACGCGAGAAGAAGCCAAAGCATACATGAAGGAAGCTCTTGGCGATCCGACTGGGGGGCTGGCTCATGAGGTAGACCGCTACATTGTTCTGCCCGGTCAGGCCACAGGGTACATGGTGGGCATGCTGAAGATACTGGAATTGCGCTCGAAGGCTATGGATGAACTTGGTGATAAATTCGATATCAAGGAATTCCACAGGGTGATCCTGGGTAGTGGGAGTGTGCCTTTAGGGATTCTAGAAAAAATAGTGGAGGATTACATTGACAAGAAACTGGGCAATGATGTATTTCTGGGTAATTTGATGTTCACGTTATCAACCACCGCTTATACAATGGAATTGCAGTGCGTTTTCGTGGGTGATACTGTCTTTGAGTGCTGTGTACTTCGTTCTGGTGAAGTATTTCTGGATGTAGTCAGCAGAAACATTATTTCTCTTTCTTTCTTTATGTAAGCGGGTATGCTCATGTAAGAGGGGTTTCCTTT
>CAZFAR010000026.1:0-16018 GCA_964516825.1 uncultured Thermococci archaeon | reverse complement strand
GTTTCACATCTTTCGACCCACCTATATCGGCCCCCCCGGGCTCAATCCACTGGTTTCTGGACTCGAAGCACCACCCCCATTCAACTTGCAGGGCAGGACCCATCTTCACCTTTCTAAGTCTCCTCAGAAATCATGCAGGACAATCCTACTAAATAGCTCCAAGCAGCAAAGCAACCCGATACCTCAAGTCCAGAAAACCAGCAATACCCACCACGTATTCCCCCGTGGTCTTCCCAGAACGTGTTTCTATTAACCCTCTGGGGAATTGATATCTCCCCCACTGGTAATCCACACAGTCTCTGCCTGTAGACTCCATAGTAAGCTACTTAAGGGAGGATTTATCTATTTTTTGAAAGAGATACTGGACATAATCTGGAGAAAACTAAAAGATGAAATACCCCAGGAAAGCTATAAGAACTGTTCAGAGGAAGAAAAATGGCCAGAAAGAAAGATATCAGTAAAAAAGAAAAAGAATTACTAAACATTCTTGGAAAAAATGCTTATCTATCATATAAGGACATTCTGGCTCTGACAGATTATAAAAGAGAGAATGTCATATCTAAAAGGATTAGAAAGCTGCGAGAAATGGATTTTCTGCGTGGTCCATACTACGATATAAACCTCGATGTAATGGGAACAAATCAGCTCTACAATATCTATGCAGATATCACTTATGATCCAAAGGATCGTGATCTCTTATTCACAATACTCAAATCCATCCTGGGTGTAGTGTGGATATTCCCTGTACAGCAGGAAGATAAATTTTTCACCCATTTTCAATGCAATCACTACAGCTTGATGAGCAGACTTTTGAAGCTCCTCCAGAAGAAAAGATTGATTGAGTACTGGATGGCTGTATCAAGAAATAGATGGCTGAAGGCGAATCCTGATTTCTTTGGTCCTCCAGTACCTAATGCTAGGACTCTTCTAACTCCATGCGAACTTCCTGATCTTTCCTATCCCTGTATAAAGTCCGGAACAGAGTGGAGCACAGCAGATCTCCTCTTCATGCAGTATCTCCAGGTGGATACAGATGTAAAGACAAAGATCCGTGATACAGAGTACAAGCAGTATGGAAGACTGTGGAGATACAGCCAGATACAGCACAGTATACGGAAAATAAAGGCCAGCGGCATAATCCAGTCCAAAGACTTTCATATTTCCCCTTATCCACGGAATAAATGCTGTACCTTTATTCTTCTCCTGGAAGCGTTGAGAAAGAAGTCTCTCTTGAGAGTGCTCCACAACTTTGGAAAAGGATGCAGGATTTATAAATCCTGTACTACAGCAGGAAATTACGGGTTTGTATTCTGCTGGGCTTCCACAAGGATCATGCCTGAACTGGTTGCACTTTTCGATGCTGTGAATGATGTCACAGTGAAGGCTGTATACTATCTGAGAACGCATACGGGGAAATATTTGTATGCCTCTTCTTTTGAATATGAGCTGTTCAATATTGAGCGGCAGAGATGGGAATTTCCCTATTTGAAAGTGAAAAGAGAGATTGAGGAATTTATCAAGAAGAAAAGATAGAAATAAGGAGAATGTCAAAATGGTTTTTGTTACACGTGTAACATTGGGTGAATATCTCTATGTAGCATAGAGTTGATAGAGGGGTGATTCCTGAGGGGTCCGATTCTGGGCCTTTTGGATTCTGAAACGAAGTATAGAAGTGGAAAAAGGAAAAAAGGAAGAATCTAATGAGGGTGTTCGGGGTCACCACCGGGGTGACCAGTAGGATCAGGAGGTGGATCGTCTCCATCGCATTCGATGATGACGTTGAACCCCTCTTTTACCCCATTCTCTGATTCGGTGACCCCGATTGTTATCCCGCCGAGCAAGCTGACCGCAACAAGTACGATCAGCACCATTGCTATTCTGGAATTCATGTCATAACCTCTTCTCATACTCCAGAATGATCAAGGAATACAAGTAGTTTTTCAGAAACAAGATTTAAAAAGATGGACAGCATAACAATATATAGGACTGAAAAGAAAAGCTCTGGATCAGAAGGAACTGATTGGAAATGTTCATCAACAAAGATATCCCTGAAAACGACAAGATTATCCTGAACAAGCTGGGAAAAAATGCTGATACATCTATTTCGGAGCTTCTGGCATTTACAAAATATAAAAGGAAATCTTCAATATATAATAGAATTCGAAATCTCAGAGAGGAAGAATATCTTTTTGGTCCTTATTTTGATATCAACTACAATGCCATTGGCGCAAACAAGTTGTTCTCAGTCTTTGTTCTTGCAGACTACAATCTGCAGTTCAAAGATCTTGTCCTGGAGGCTATGAAGAAGATCAACTGCTGGACCATGATCTACCCTGTAAGGACTGCAGAGAGCTACCTGGGTATCTACCAGTGTAACAACTGGAACTACACTGCCAGCTTGTTCAGCCTCATGAGAAAATGGGGGTGGTTGAAGGGTTTTTCTGTTCACAAATCGGAGTATCGAAGGCTCATTCAGAACCCGAATTTTTTTGGAGATTTCTTACCTTCCGAGGACTATCAGATTCCCGAAGGAGAACTCCCTCCCTACAAGTATGAAGATTTAAACATTGATTTTGAATTTACGAAAACTGATCTAATCATAATAAAGCACCTATCACGGCAAACATGTCACCTAACAAGGATACGTGATCTCGAATATCACTACTACGGCCTCAGGTTAGAATATCACGATCTCAAGAGAAGTTATGAGAAACTAGAAAAGAGTGGAATTCTCATAAAAAAGAATTACTTGATGCTCCCTTTGCCAGCAGATATGTGTAGTCTATTCTTTCTCTTTTCAAGGGGGAAGAATTTCAGATCTCATCTGAAAATGATTGCCTGTTTTGGGAAAGACCTGAGACTGACTAAAATATTCGTTGCTGTTGGCAAAGGAGTGATATCATATTTTTTGGCACATCCTTTGCTTGAAGTGAAGATACTTGGAATGCTCGAAAACGATGATACTTACGCTAATATTTATGGAATCAAGTCATATCCTTCTACCGAATTTTCGGTCCAAACCTTCAATGATGATTACTTCGATGTTGATAGTCAGAGATGGGTTTTTCCCTATTCTGAATTCAAAGAAGAAATAAAAGAATTGAAAGAGAAAAAAGAAAAAAGAGGGACTTCTGTTTCATGATCCTTATAGTGGGGCAGGAGGGCCCCCCGGGATGGGTCCAAGGGGCAAAACTCCTGTCATGAACGTGTTTATTATCAAGCCAGATGCATCGATTTCCATTTGAATCACCTGGCTAATTGTAGTTTTGTCTCGTTCTGAGGACTTCTATGAGAATCAGACTCTGATCCAAATAAATCAGAATCTGATGCAGTACAGAGAAGTTAAGTGGGGTGGAGTCAAATATTGAAAATTTTAGAATGAAAAGATAAGAAGACAAGAAAAATGGATTCTTAGGATATAATGAACTAAGCGCCGACCTCGCTCCTAGTGCATCTCGACAGAACTGCGTACTGATATGCAATATCCTTTTGGAGCTCCGCAGATATGGCTCTTCTCTGAGAGATTTCGGTTACTACTGCGATAGTATGAAAAAAGAGTTGATAGAATCTTTGAATGAAAAGATTAATAACCAGCACACAGACTGAGAGCAGGTGAACCAATGATAGAAGCATTACTGACAAACCATCAGAAAGAATTACGAGATGAAGTCCGCCAATTCGTAAAGTGGGTTCCCAGACAATTATTACTTGACATGGATGCAGACAAGATAGTCTATCCCAAGCAGTACATTACAGAAGCTGCCAGAAGAAATCTCCTGGGACTGCGATTCTCCAAAGAATATGGCGGCAGAGGACTGCAGTGGAAGGATGAAATTATTGCCCTTGAAGAAGTTGGAGTCCTGGGCGCATCATTAGCATGTCTTTATTCCTTGGTGAGCATCGTTGGCGAAGCTATCCACGTATTTGGAACGGAAAAGCAGAAACAGAAATATCTGAGGCCCCTGATAACTGGTAAACTCTCCTGTGCTGAAGCACTGACAGAGCCCCGTGGCGGCTCAGACTTTTTCGGGACCACCACGACTGCCACAAAGAAAGGTGGAATGTACCTCCTGAATGGGCAGAAGCGATTCGTCGTAGGGGCAGAGGGTGCAGACATATTCCTGGTCTATGCCAGAACAGGGGAATCCCCAAAATCGCTGAGTGCATTCATTGTGGAGAGGGACATGGGTATTACTGTGGAATACCTGTACGGGCTCTTAGGAACCAGAGGAGGCGGTACAGGAAGGCTCATCTTCTCCAATACAGAAGTTCCTGAAGAGAACATCCTCTACGAAGAGAACAGGGGAGCAGAAATCTTCTACCAGATGATGATCCCTGAGCGAATGACCTCAGCAGCAGGTGCTTTAGGACTGTCCAGAGCAGCCTTAGAAATAGCAGCAAGATACAGTGACAGAAGAAAGGCATTTGGCCAGATTATTCGAAAATTCGAGGCTGTTTCCTTCAAGATCGCAGACAGTATTACAAAACTGGATGCAGCCTCTGGATTGGTGTACGGAGCAGCTGCAGCAGTAGATGCTTATGGATGTACGGGTTATACTCGGAGGATGGTGTCTGAAGCGAAGAAATGTGCTACTGATACTGCCTGGGAGATCATCAACAACACTATGCAGATTCTGGGGGGTATTGGCTATACTACAGTGTATCCTGTTGAGAGAATGCTGCGAGACGCACGGCTGATGCTAATATGGACAGGTACGAACGAAATCATGAACCTGATCATCCAGCATGAGTATTATAGAGAGGTTTTGGAGCAGAGGAATAGTGTCCGTGATGTCGAGAAAGATGCTCCCGAATCTCATGCAGAAGCTGAGAAAATCTATGAATGACCATTTATCCTGGCTAATCCTAACGGGTGAAAATAAGAGACATATATAGTGAGCTAATACCCATTTTAGGCTGGAGTACCCAGGTCATCCCCTGGGATGCCTCTGCCCAAACTTGCCGGTTTTTGAGAATTCGGATATCTCAATTTCTCAATCACAGTCAATTTATCACCTATTAGCCTGCAATAATAGGAATATTTATAGTTTTGTATCAACTGTTTGAGCAAAGATTCTAAGAGCTATTTGACGTATCCTTGTGACAAGGGATTACTTTTATCACCTCCTATAAACATTTAAATTCAGACATAAACTGAATCTCTGAAAGGTGTCTTCATGGACAAGAAAACTCAACCCAAAATAATTAAAGCATGGGAGGCCCTCTCCGAACACTATCAGAGAGAAACTCAGATCTCAACGTACGATGTCCACTACGGACCGTTAGCACATGGAGAGAAAAAGCTTCATCTCATTGACGCTGTAAGGAGAAAACGTGTGCTGGAAATAGGGTGCGGAGGCGGACAGAATACTATTGCCCTGGCACGGTGGGGTGGTGAAGCTTTTGGGGTGGACCCGTCTCAGAATCAGATCTTGTATGCCAGAAGCCTTGCAAGAGCATGCGGAGTGAAGGCAGCCTTTGCTGTTGCTCCTGCAGAGGAGCTTCCCTTTGTCAGAAACTGTTTTGATGTGATTCTCTCTTCTCATGCTTTCGGCTATGTGGCTGATATAGAAAAAGCGTTCAATGAAGTGTACAGGGTTCTCAGGGGCGATGGTATCTTTGTCCTGTGCTTGGGCCATCCCTATTTTCGTGCTGTCGGGTTCTATCTAGCTGGAGATCCTGAAGAGCCTGAAATCAGAAACTACCTTTCATGGCCAGAAGTCGATTCGTGGACATGGAATTGTGGAGAAGAGAAAATTCCAATGTGGGACTATAACAGAACCTTGTCCCAGATTGTCAATCCACTTCTGGAGAGAGGATTCATCCTCGAGAGAATGATAGAACAGGGGATAGAAGATGTGGCTGCAATGTCAGAAAAAGAAAAGGCTACTATACCCTATTTGTGCAAATGGGATGAGAAAGAGTATGCTATCCAGAGGAAGCTTCCCTGCACCCTTATTCTGAAAGTGAGAAAGCCTGTCAGCACTAGTTGTAGTTTTGCATCCTGAAAAATGGCAAGAAAATGCTTTTATATACCTCACCTGAATGTTACACGTGTAACAAGATGAGGAGCGCATAACTGTAGCAGCGAATTCTTTTCCTACCATTATTCTTTTGCCATTCCACTAGTCAGTGACCCGATACTGATAGGTTGTATGCAGTATCTTGTAGTAGTATTCACTCAGTTTTCCTTTTCTACCCAATGCTAGAACTCTGCAGTATAGAAGCATGAGGTTCTTCCAATTCTCCCCTCACCATATGCTATTCTGAACCACCCCTTTTCTCCCCAGCGTCTTCCCCAGCTGTTCTTGGCTATCCAGTATCGATCAACATCATCATACCCCACGATAGTGATGGCATGGTAACCTTTCTCTTCTCCTGTAGCATGCTCGTAGATTCCTCCACGGTAGTAATAGAAGTCTGACCACACTTCCATTCCTGTCATGATAGGACCCCTTCGGGAAATCCACTCCTTTGCTTCAGATTCACAGTACATTTTTTTCCAATAGCGAATCTTTATCACCCTCCTCTCTCTGTCTTCACAGGGGCTGCACGGCTGATTCTTGTACTTGTAAGGGAAACAGTCCTGGTCAGGTATTCCCCGATCCTCTGCATATTCAAGTGCTGGTACAAAGTGCCACCCTATTGCACAGAGCTGGCCTCCACCGCAGAAGAAGAGGTCTGCCTCAGAAAGGTCTACATCCAGATAGGGGTCTCTTTTGAAGATTTCATAGTTTGATTCAATGATAGCTACAGTGGCAAAAGCAACGCATGAACCACAGAATCCCTGATTCTTTACTGGTGTGGTCCAATTTCTCCCATTCACATTTCTCCAGTCCCATCTTTCTGGATAGATATAGGCAATTCCCTTACTTGCAGCTATTGCATCTTCTTCAACTATTTTCGCTTCTATTTCCTTTATCTCCTCCTTGTCTATTTTAAGGCCCAGATACATCTTCCGTTCTTCAGGCTTCAGTTCTGTCAGAGAGGTGCGCCCCGCTGACCATTGAGACCTTTTTTCCCTTATTGCATTCCTTATCGTTTTGATCTCATCAGTTGTCATGATAATACACCCCATACAGATTTTGTCAGAGCCTGTATGGCTTTCTCTTCAATGAGTATGGAATGCAACCTTCTTAAAAGTTGGGTTTGTTCGCTCTGGTGCAAACCTTCAAGAATGTAGTGATTGTGAGGGTGCAGGAGGACGGAGAAGATGTTACCAGATTATCCATTCCTTGCTACATTTCAAGATCCAAGTTCTCACAGGTTAATATTTTGCTGATAGCCTCAATTGGCTCAATCCATATCCTCAACCTTGTGGGCTGTTACACGTGTAACATGAGTGCAGTCTCCCTTCAGTGAAGCTCTTGGTTCTTTTATGAAGAGAACATAGAAAGTCTCATTCCTCATTCCAAATCAGCCAAAGCAATGAGAACCTTTATACCCAAAACCTTTATATTGTACGAGAATCAAAGAGAATATAAAATCATACAGGAGGTGAGAACATTGAAAGAAAACCGAAAGGTATTCGTAGCTGCCACGCTGGCAATGCTCGTCTTCTCGCTCGTGGCGGTGAGTGGAAGACCTGGTAAGGCAGTGATCCATATTCAGACTCTTGGATACGAGGGAAGAGATCTGTTGAAACTAAACGTAGAAATTACTGGTGAAGACTCTGATGATCTGTACATTGCTGTGAATCCAGGTGTTCTCAACAGGATAAGGAAAGAGATTAACATTGAGAAATTGCCTGTTGAACAGATCAATGATACAGCATTCAGAGTTCCCAAAGCATACCTGGTGGAAATAGGTGGCAATGAATACGTGGCTTTGGTTCCAAATGATGTTGCCAAAATGAAATGGGATATCAGAGACAAGATCAAAGGCATGCGCAGGGATGATACTGTAAGCGTATTGGTGATGTACAAGAAGAAGGCCCCTTCCGCGTTGAAGAAGTATGGTACAATAACCTACGAATTCGGAAGTGGTCTTGGGGCTGCTATGGACATCTGCGTTTCCAATATCAAAGCATTATCTGAAGAAGATGATGTCCTGTTTGTAGAGAACGATGGAGAGGTCCACATCTGCCTGTCCAGCAGCGTTCCTTTGATCAATGCGGACGATGTGTGGGCTCTGGGCTACGATGGTACAGGTATCAACATCTGCATCATCGATACAGGCATTGATCCCAACCACTGCGACTTCCCAGGCGGTAAGATTGTAGCTTGGAAGGACTACATAAACAATCAGCCCACACCTTACGATGACCATGGACACGGTACCCACTGTGCATCCATTGCTGCAGGAGCTGCCTATCCAAAAGGCGTCGCTCCCGGTGCTTCTCTGATGGCCTGCAAGGTACTGAGATCTGACGGATCTGGTTCAATGAGCGATGTCATTGCAGGTATCTGCTGGGCTGAAGACCATGGAGCGGACGTCATAAGCATGTCCCTGGGTGGTGCTGGCGGTGATGGTACAAGCTCGGTAGCTCAACAAGCTGACTGGGCTGTTGATCGAGGCATTGTAGTAGTTTGTGCTGCTGGAAGCAGTGGGCCCAACTGTAAAACAATAGGCACACCAGGAGATGCCAGGAAGGTTATCACTGTTGGTGCTTCCGACAAGAGTGATGCACTGGCAAGCTTTTCCTCAAGAGGTCCCACTACAGACGGTAGAGTAAAGCCCGACATTACTGCACCAGGTGTCTCAATCTACGCTGCCGACAGTGGAACAGCCTGCAGCGACATATCCATGTCTGGTACCTCAATGGCAACACCCCACATTGCTGGTGTCGCTGCCTTGATGCTCGATGCTAACAGCTCTGCCACCCCGTTGCAGGTTAAGAACTGTATGGGTGCCACAGCCATTGACAAGGATGTCGCAGGCAAGGACTGCCACTGGGGGTGGGGTCGTGTCAACGCCCTTGCTGCAGTCAATCAGATAATGAGCAATCCCAATGTAACTCCGCCAGGAGATAACTGCAACTGTGGCTGTCTTGGTACAGTACTAGTGTCTGTGCTGGTACTCATTGGCGCTGCAATCAGATATAAGTAGAACAACACAAACTAAGAGATATTTTTCTTTTTTTCTATTTTCTGCTACATATATTGGCTGCTACATATATCAACTACATATAACGTGACATGTGACATGAATGCAGTAAATGATAGTGAAGATCCTTTGAAAGAAAAGTTTTTAAATTCTGCGGCTATTTTTGGACAGAGGTCTTAGAAATGGAATCTCGTCAGATAGAAGATGTCATCACAGAAAATGTGGATGATTTAATTCGTTTATGCATCACTGAAGATAAGAGAGATGATCCACTGTTTCTTGAAGGTATGAAAGTGAAGAAAGAGTGGGTGCACAAGGCCTTGCAGAAGTACAAGAGCTGTGCTAAACTGGCGTACATGAATTCGACTCCTGCAGGATTGATCCAGTATATGCCTCATTCCGATGAAAGTATTGTAGAGATATGCTGTATTTTCGTTCCAGATCGTCAGAACCACAGAAAGGGGATAGGCAGGAAGTTGGTCAAGGCTTTACTAGAAGAAGTGAAAGACCATTTTGATGGTGAGCCATTAGCTTTGGTCACCTATGCATTTGAGCTTCCTGGGTGGTATCCCCAGCATGAATTCTACAGGAAAATGGGATTCAAACAAGCGGGTACCGACCCCTATCTTTTGTATTACCCATTACAGGAAGGATATACTTATGAAAAGAAGAAGGAGGAATTCATTCCCCAGGCGGAGGATGAGGGAAAAGCACTCATTTTCTACGATCCATCATGCCCTTTCTGCATCTATTTCAATGAGAAGATCAAAGAATACATTAAAGAAGTTGCAGACATGCCCATTCGGATGGTAGACAAATTTGAGGACATAGAGGAAGTGAAAAGAAGAGGAACTGTTCCTTTTTGTGCTGTGAACAAGAAACCAATTGAATCGTTCTTCCTGGAGAAAGAGAAATTTCAGTCAGAAGTGAGGAAAGCACTTGGCATGAACATTAGATGAGGGATAGACTTCAAAATCTCTCTACAAGTCTGGTTCACCTATCTCGTATTCTTCTTTTGGTTTCATGTTGATCACCTCTTTTCTACTATTCGCTTTCTGAAAACCTATTTGAAAATTTTTGACTATCGATTGGGAGATATCTAGTGCAAACTCAGCAAGAGTAAAGAAAATCAAAAATGAATTGCAAATCCTGGATTTTCTTGACATTTGTTACACGTGTAACACTTAAGAAATAATGTTGGTGCAAGTCTATGAAACGAGAAAAAAATCCGGAAAAAGAATAAAATAGAAAAATTTCTTTCTTTCATTTGGAGATCGAGGAGTGTGAAGAAAATGGGTGACAGAAAACCAGATCCGGATTCTAATTGAACTTTCCGGGGAGTTCAATGAGATGAAGATGGAAAAGACAATATTATTTACCAGTCTTTGACTACACAGCATCATGAAACTCAGAATTGGATTGATCCAGATGCGTTGTGAAAAGGCTGCACTTGCTGAGAACCTGGCCGTTACCTCCTACTACTTAGCAGAAGCTGTTGAAAAAGGGGTGGACATTGTTTGCTTTCCAGAAATGAGTATTTCCGGCTACGCAGACCCTACCAGATACCCTGAAGCTGTCATAAGGCTGGATGGACCTGAAGTTGCTCACATACTTGACATGACAGAAGGAATACCAGCTACAGTGCTTGCAGGGTTAATCGAAGAGAATCCTGAGGGCAAGCCATTTATCACGCAAATTGTAGTTCGAAACGGGCAGCTTCTGGGCTATTACCGCAAGATAACAATCAAAGATGAAGAAGAGGACTGGTTTTCACCAGGTGAAGCAGTGCCCGTGTTTACACATAAGGATACAATCTTTGGTATAGCAATCTGTGCTGATATCTGTAATGAGGGAGTATTCAGCGAATGTGCTCGAAAGGGTGCACAGATTGTCTTTGAATCAGCAGCACCCGGCTTACACGGAGAACAGGAGACGCGAAATTGGCAAGCAGGGTTTGAATGGTGGAAGAACAAGTGCAAAAAGCATCTGGGCCAGTACACTAAGAAGTACAATATGTGGGCTGTAGTTGCTACACAAGCGGGCCGGACTGCAGACGAGGATTTCCCAGGGGGAGGATACGTCTTTGCACCTGATGGTTGCCGCGTATGTGCGACATCTGATTGGTCGCCTGGTGCATTATATGTAGAAATCAATCTGGAAAACCGTCATGTTTTGCCATTGTGAGCTGTCTCTAATTTCTATAAGTCATGAAAGGAAATGAGACTGATGATGATGAAGTTACGGAAAGACCATAGATTTATAAACAAAGGTACTGGTGAAATCAAATACTAGGTGAACCTATGAGTCTGAAAGCATACATGGACTTGACACGAATCCATTTCTGGTTTGTCTGGCCATTGCTCTTCTGTTCTGGCCTGCTGCTGGCCTTCTATAACTACACCAGCTTTTCATGGTTAGTAACACTGAAAGCAGCACTCATTGCAGTTTTGGGATTTGAAGCAGGATTCGTTCTCAACGATTACGTGGACAGAGACACAGACAAGAAAGATGTTGATGATAGGCTCACCAGATACTGGAGACCTTTCAAAGAGAGGCCACTACCATCAGGGTTAATTCGAGCACGAAGCGCTTTATACCTCTTCTTTGCATTCATTGCTCTTGCAGCAGTCCTGGTTTTCACACTCCCCTATCCTCATAATGTGTATGTTTTCGCTATAGGAATCTACTGTTATTCTATGGAGTATTTCTACCAGATGAAAAAGAGAAATCAGAAATTTCCGTGGGCACAACTTCTGGGAAGAACAGATTTCGCCTTGTTCCCTGTTGCCGGCTATCTCTGTTATGGGTATCCTGACAGGAATGCTCTTTTCTATTTTGTCTTTTTTTATCCGCTGACCCTGGCACATCTTGGAGTGAATGATATTATAGATGTGAGAAACGATGAAGCTAAGAAGTTGAAGACAATACCTGTTCTGTTTGGGATGGGCGGAACTGCTGCCTGGATACTGTTATTCACGATCATCCATCTTATTGTGGCATTTTTCTTCTTAAAGGAGTTTGGAATAATAACTCTGGCCGGATTTGTTATTGCATTTCTACTACTTTTCATGGCAAATTACAGGATATTGAAAGAAAAGAGTTCTGAGGCAGGTTTAAGGGTTCTTCCATTGTTCCATGTGACTATGCTGATTTATGCGGTTTCATTTATCGTCGTCTCTTTTGTATCTTTTCTTTGAATATGTGTCACTGATGAGGAAACGGGCTTTTTCTGGTCTCTCTTGGGTGTTATTAAGATGCGTACATTTTCTAACGCCTTTTCTTCTTTGGGGGCAACAATACTTCTCTATCTCTTATCCATCTGGGAATTGTCCTTTTGTCTTCTAATGTCGTAAAGACTGCCTTACCAGAATGATAGAGTTTGACCATGCTTTCAAAATAGTTACGAGCCTTTGTCAATGCTCCCTTTTCTTTGTATTCTTTGTGCCTGTAAAGAAAAATATCACACAGATTAATCAGAGAAGCAATCAAATTCTCATTCAATCGGAGCGATTCTTCATATTCCTTAATAGCTTCATCATATTCATTCAACTTCCTTAAATGGTTGGCATGCC
This sequence comes from uncultured Thermococci archaeon, assembly GCA_964516825.1. Lineage (GTDB taxonomy): Archaea > Methanobacteriota_B > Thermococci > Methanofastidiosales > SZ-28-30 > SZ-28-30. The sequence continues at coordinate 3,401 of CAZFAR010000026.1, read as the reverse complement.
GCAGTCTGAGCTCTCCATTCTGAAGTTCTTCCTGAACCCTCTTCTCAATATAGGATCTGGTCTCAGAAAAGGGCATGGACTTATTCTCCATCATGACAGTGTTTCTAGTCAATATTATCTCATCATAATCAGGTTCAATCATCTTGCGCATTGCTGCTGCAGTAAGTCCTAGATGATCATTGATCATGTGGGTCGACCCACAGGATTTACACCTGATTTCATTGTCATATATTACTACATGACTGCTTACGTCTTCATCCACAAGAATGCAAACACCCCAGATAATCATCGACTGCTTTCTTCCGCAATCCCTGCAGGCAAAGCGTAATTTCACGTTTTCACCTTTCTTTGTCTAAAGCTAGATTTTCAACCCACTTATCGACATACTGATCTATCTTCTTCTCTTCAAAGGCAATCCATCTCCTTTTTTCTTCTGGATAGTCCTGCAGAGTCTGCCAGAACCTACGGAAAGCTCCCCTTCCGTTGATGGCAATTTCTAGTCTCCTCTTGAGTTCTAAATCCTTGACTGTCATTATGAAGTCTTCCATAAAGGTATAGGCCTCTCTTGAAGATATGGGTTCAATATACACAAAATTGTCGCTTTCAAGCATTTCTTCATCCAGATCACCTTCAAGATCATCCAGAATTTCTCCAGTTTCTATATTGAGGTAGTAGTTAATCCCACTGTGGTCTGTGACTGCATGCCACAGGAGGCTCTTGTCTATTTTTGAGAGATCCATGACTGCAGTAGGTACATCCATTTTTGAATGTTTAGTGAGTCATCAGTGCAGAAGTATTTATCTTCACTGGTGAGCTAACCTCAAGCCAAAGGATCTCTTCCGGGTTTTAATTGTGGTATTAGGGAACTCTTTTATACAGATTCGCACAGCGAGCTGTAGACTTTGGTGGATTCGTAGATACACAAAGTCTGAATGAAAGGACAAGAATGCTTCTACATTTCAATCTCATTGAGCATCATCTTGAAATGGGCGTGGGAAGAAAACAGAAAAGAAGAGATTGGTGCACAATCACAGAGAAAAGTAGAAAGGTTCTAATGTACATGGAAAAGATTGCTGAAATCTTGACAGAAAAAAGTGTTACACGTGTAACATGCCAAATCTCACTAAAATCAAACTTTGATTGGCAATCACTCATTCTCGATTTTGGTACGGAAATCAGAAATCAGTAATGAATTTGATTGTCACTAGCTATCCAAACCTTTTTAAGGATTGAAATGAGAAGAGAACAGGCCATGCTGAACCTACATTTGCTCCGAAGAGAGCGTTTCATGTAGCCAGCATGGCTTCTCTTTCAATGGAGGTAGAAAATGAGTGGTAGAAAAGTAATATGCCCCGAATGCGGTGGAAAGAAAAAGGTGGAATGTGATTACTGCGATGGAAAGGGAGGGCACTGGACCATATCTGGAGGTGAAGAGGTATGGGAGAAGTGCAACATATGCTGGGGAAGTGGAATGAAGACATGTTTAAACTGCAATGGCTGGGGAGAGATAACTGTTTTTGACTAGAATTGTTTTAGACTGAACGTATTCCCAAATAAAGAAAATAAGGGTCGCCTTGAAATCAGACTATGTTAGAATTGAAAGAGTTCTACTGCGAGAAGGTTGCACCATCTCATGTAAAGAAATATCACAGAAATCTTCATCAATCTTTAAATACCACTGTCCATTCCTGTGACTATGAAGTACATTCTGGCTCACGATGTCGGAACCAGCGGCAGCAAAGGTGCTCTCATCGATCTGCAGCTAAAAGTAGTTGCATCAGAACCTGCTGAATATAAAGTTCTATTCCCCGCAAAAGGGTATGCAGAACAGAATCCTCAAGACTGGTGGGATGCAGTAACAAAGACCACGAGAGAACTTCTGGAGAAGACTGGAATAAGAGGTGAGGACATAGCAGGTCTCGTGTTCTCTGCCCAGATGGCTGGATTGATCCCTCTTGATGAAAAAGGAAATCCTCTAATCAATTGCCTGACCTGGCTGGATACGAGAGCTCAAGAGCAGGCGAAAAGAATTATTGGGAAGGGATTTCTGAAGATCTCTGGATACAGTGTAATACCGTTACTCCAGTTTCTGAGAATCACAGGAGGGGCTCCAGGAGTAGCAGGAAAGGATGTTATAGCAAAGATACTGTGGTTGAAAGAAGAGAGACCAGATATATATAAAGAGGCTGCAAACCTCGTTGATGTGAAGGACTACCTCATCTATAGATGCACTGGCACCTTTGTAACAAGCAGGGATTGCGCCAATGTCAGCTGGATGATGGATACCCGACCAAGAAGATTCTGCTGGTCTCTAGCTCTCCTGAAAAAATACAGAATAGATTCGCGAAAACTGCCTGAAATCAGAAAATCCACCGATATTGCAGGTGTAATCACGAAGAAAGCTTCTGAAGACCTGGGAATTCCCGAAAAAACTCCTGTAGTTACGGGAGCAGGGGACATGGCATCAGCAGCTGTCGGGTCAGGAGCCCTCATGGAAGGTGAGACCCACGTGTATGTTGGTACAAGCTCATGGGTGGCAGCCCATTCAAAATCAAGAAAGAAGGATTTGAGCCACTACATGGGCAGCATCTGCAGTGCTAACCCAGATATGTATTTATGTGTGGCAGAACAGGAGACAGCTTCAGGATGTTTAGAATGGATCAAGAACAATGTAGTACGAGAATTAGATTATGATCAGTTGAATGAATATGTGTCAACAGTAGAACCAGGTGCTGGTGGGATTGTTTTTACTCCCTGGTTGTTCGGGGAGAGGAGTCCTCTGGATGATCCAGATGTGAGAGCTGGTTTCTACAATGTGAGTCTGGAACACACCCGCGGGCACCTGGCAAGAGCAGTGTACGAGGGCGTGGCAGTAAACATCAAATGGGCATTGCAGCACTTTGAGAGGTTGGTTCCTGACCAGAGGATAGACAGAATTTTCATGATTGGTGGTGGAGCAAAATCTGATGTGTGGTGCCAAATTTTTGCAGATGCCTTTGCGAGACCTGTGATAAGAGTGGAACATCCTGTAGATGCAGGAGCACGGGGTGCTGCAGGGATTGCTCTCGTGGGATTGGGGTATGTGGATGGATTTGGAGCTCTGAAGAACTTCATTACTGTGGAAGAATCCTTTATGCCAGAAAAAAGAAACAGTGTGATATATGACCAGATTTTAGATGAATTCAAAGTGATTTACAGGAAAAAGGTGTCAAGGAAAAGAGGTTAAAACAGAAATCAAAAATAATTCTCGGAAATATATGAAATTTGAAAGTGGCCATCTTTAAGTCATTCAAGAATCGTACTCCTATCCAATAGTAGAAACACACAACCCCAAGAATGTTACACGTGTTCTGGAATACGGTAGAAGTCTTCCACTCTTGTTCTGTCTAACCTTGTTCCGT
>CAZFAR010000025.1:0-16293 GCA_964516825.1 uncultured Thermococci archaeon | reverse complement strand
CCTACGCCATGGATATCTGCAGAAAAGAAGATCCTGAACCCAAGGATGTTGGTGGCCACCATTTCGTATCCTGCTACCTCGTATGAGGATCTACCACAACCACTGATGTTACAGAGCAATTCGACTGAAGGTCCCTCATTCTTACCTGCTTCTTTTTTTGACTCTTATTCTGATTCTGAACTCTGGCAAAATCTTTTTAAATAGGGAATCCCCCTCCTTTTTCATGAACCCATCACACTGTGAGAGTTGTGGAATGCCCATGCATAAGCCTTCTGAACATGGTGGAGGCATTGAGAGGAATCCCTACTGCATCTTTTGTACAGATGAGGAAGGGCATTTGAGAAGTTTCGAAGAGATCTATGAAGGAATGGTTGAGAACTTTTTCATGCCCCAGGGAATGAGCCAAAAGGAAGCTGAAGCAGCTGCCAGAGATTTGATGTCCAAAATGCCTGCATGGAAGAATCGATTCTAGCTTTTGACGAAATTCGTCCATGCACCAGCGGCTTTTCATCTCTTAAAATTCTTCATCTCCTAAAATTCTTTCCTATTATGTACACTTCTGCAGAGGATTTTCTGGTTGCTCTTGGTGCTGAAATCTTGGTATAGGCAAAATGCTGCTTCACTTTCTGCAAGAATTCCTGCAAGCCTTCGCCCTGGAAAACCTTTACCAGAAAGTTCCCATGAGGACAAAGCAGTTCGACTGCCAGATACAAGGCTTTCTCAGATAATGCAACAGATCTGAAGTGGTCCACATCCCAGATTCCTGTAATATTGGGAGAAATATCGCTGATCACCACATCAAATACTTCTTTCCTTTCCTTGATCACAGCGATTATGTCGCTATCCATAATGTCCTTTTGAAGGAATTCCACATTTTTCTCTTCAAATGAGGGGATTTTCTGGAGATCTACGCCCAGAACATATCCTTTTTCCCCAACTATTTGTCTGGTAACCTGCATCCACCCCCCGGGAGCGCATCCTACATCCAGTACACAATCATCTTTCTTGATCAGATGGAATTTCCTGTTTAACTGCATCAGTTTATACGCTGCCCTTGATCTGTACCCCTCTTTCTTGGCCATTCTCCAGTAACCATCTTTCCTTCTGTATGCCATGATGCTCCTTTTGAGTGAGGTTTCTTAAGGATGTTCATGGTTTAGAAAGTTGGCTTCAGGTCAGAACCACGTGTCTTGAGATACTGAAACTTCACCTTCACCAAAAACCTTATAACCTAAAAGGAAACATGACCCCTCATGGACAAAGAGAGAATTGAGTTCTACGTAGACATCGTGATGTTAGTTCTTGCTCTCGTTACCGTCTTTCTCCTCTTTTACGAAATGACTATTGTGCCACGGGACATTCCAGAAGGTATCAAGACACCAGAGGAGATTCCACCAGAACTGAAGCTCGTGATTCACAAGATCATTTTCATTCACAGACTGGACTTCCTCATCTGCATGGTCTTCATCACTGAGTTTGTAGTGAGGCTCTGGAAGGAGGAGGACAGAAAAGGATTCCTCAAAACCCACTGGCTTGAAATACCTGGGATGATTCCCTTCACAGCTATGAGAATTTCGAGGAAGTTCAGAATTCTGAGACTTTTCAGGCTCGTGAGAGTGTATTCCTTGATGAAGAGATTCAACCGACTCTACCGGAAACGATTCGTCAAGAATGAGCTGCAGTACGTGGCTCTGACTGTCACTACAATCCTCCTGTTTTCAGCCTACGGGATCTTCTTCTTCGAGAGGAATGTCAACCCTCAGATCAGCAGCATTGGAGATGCTGTGTGGTGGAGCATTGTAACTGTTACTACAGTTGGGTATGGAGATAAGGTTCCCATCACACCTCTGGGAAGGGTCATAGGAGTCGTTCTCATGTTTACAGGAATCGGCATCATTGGCGTCCTGTCAGGGACTATAGCTTCTTATCTGTTGAGAGGGTTAAGAGCTGAAAAGACAGAGGATGCAGGGGAGGCATTGAGAATCCTGAAGCTGAGAAGAGCAAGAGGAGAAGTTACAGAAGAGCAGTATCAAGAGATCAAGAGAGACCTGGAAGAGCTTCTCAAAGAGGGAAAGTCCAATAAGAGGAATTGAGGAACAATAGAACTCTGAGAATATGGTAACCCAACTATGCTTGGAAAAAATCACTCTTGACATACCAATCAGTGGCTTCTCAATGATAATGGATGAAAAGAAATCTCAGAATGTTACACGTGTAACACGTATAGCATTTGAATAGTATGCAAGAGATGGTTCACAAAGACAAAGAAAAGATTCTTGAAGATGTAGTGACACATGCAGGAAAACTCCAGAGTTAGATGGCTGCTCGTGAGATTACTGCGCTCATGAAGAATCAGGCCAGAAAGTGGTTGATCACCCCTGAGGGATTGAGTACAATAGAGGCTGTAGTCGGGATTGACTGGAGATGGCAGGTAGATGTACCTTTTCCCCATCTACTGGACCGCGTCGAATGAAGAAAGAGATTACTTTGCTCTCCTCGCTGAAAAGGTAGAGTTACGAAGATGAAGCCTGAACTCGCCCTCCACAATATCTTTCTCTTTTAGTTTGATCCAGCCAAACCCACTAATTGGGTCTCCTTCGTCAACTCCTTCGAACGTGAATTCGAATCGGTCTCCATCAGGATGGTGAACTTTTTTTCCGTCAATTTCACCCCAGACTAATCCAAACTGGAATTTTCCAAGATTCTTAGAATCTATTTTGATATAAGCCTGTACGTCCATGTTGAAATAGTCCTCATCCCACATTTCCATTTCACAGATGTACCAAGTTCCAACAAAGGTCATAGTATCCTCCTCTCATTACAGCAATACTGCTTCATCATTGCTATGTTGTTCTTAAAGATTTCTTCCACCCATCTGCCTTACGTTTAGAGGAACAGTGAGAGAGGAATCCAGTCCTTTATTAGGTAACTGGGAAGCCTCTTATGCAGGAGTATGCCAACAATTACCATCACCATAGTAAGGATAACTTGGAGTGTAGAATGTCGTTACTGATCTGGCTATACGCGTGTAACAATATCATCTTCAATGAGAAACCGCAGCAGCAGAGTCCATCATGCATATCTTTATATAATCTGCTGACAATATATCATAGGAATCAAGAGACTGATGAACCCAAAAATGCTGAAAGAAAAGCGTAGCCTAACACTGAACAATAAGCTCCTTCATAGATGGTAGAGTGTAAGAATGGCAGATCAAGAGGGTGAAAAAATGGGAGAAGTTCAAATACAGTAACAATGGGAGGTGATTAAGTGGCACGATCAAAAGTTGAAGAATTGACAAGCCTTCTAAAGGATCTGGAAGGTTCCACACCAGACATTGAAGCATCTGCTATCGTATCGGTGGATGGATTGATGATTGCTTCTGCACTGCCGCGAGATGTAGAGGAAGATAGAGTAGCTGCGATGTCTGCTGCCATGCTGTCACTGGGTGAAAGGACAGCCAAAGAACTGGCACGGGGAGGATTATCAGAAGTGTACGTCAAGGGCGAAAATGGATACGTGGTCCTGATGGCCTCAGGTGAGAATGCAGTACTGACTGCTCTGGCCCGGAAAGATGCAAAACTGGGGTTGGTTTTTCTTGACATGAAAAGGACAGCAGAAGAAGTGGCAAAGCTCGTATAGGTGCTGATTTGAAAGGTTCCTGGGTTATGGGGCATTATCCTCAGCTGTTACATAGTACAACATACACCCCTCACCGACATGGTTTTTCATGGAAGTAATTCTCATTAAGAAATCGAGCTTGAAATCTTATCTCAATCCTCTGAAGATTCTTCTTTCTTGGGTTTCTTTCCTTCTATCAGATTATATCCAAAGAGCATTCTCTCTAAAGAGGTGGCCATGTCTCCCGCATCACGGAATTCAGATTGTTCGAACATGTGGTACTGGGAGAAGAGCTGCATTCTCAGCAGGGCCATTCGAATCTTCTTTCGGATACTTTCGTCTTCTTCTTTCTCGAAAAGATTGAAAACATCTTCTATATGCTGATATGCATTCCTCGAATCGATCAGGCTCTCATAGATGTGAGAAAGCAGTTCCTGGGGGACCTCTCTTTTCTTGGCCCACTCTTCCAAGCAGGAAACGTTTTCTCCGCAGAAGACCTCCAACATCCTGTCCATGCAGATCACCATTTCCCCTTTTCATTACCACTTAAAAGATTTGCTGTAGCTCGATGGCAATAAGAGATTCAAGAGTTATAGCACATTGGTAAGACAGCATTTTCAATCCCATCGTATATTTATCGAGCTATTCCTTCAGAAGAGGTCTGCACTTGGAATTCCAGATACAGATATCTCAAGACACAAAAATGCTTAAGTAGGCGAGACCAAGCATAGCCATGAGAATAGCAGTAGCACAAATCAACTCATCAGTAGGTGACCTGGAAGGTAACACTCAGAAGGTCATAGCATCTGTAAGAAATTTCCAGGAGAAAGCAGACATTGTCATTTTCCCAGAACTCACCATAACAGGTTATCCACCTCTTGATCTACTATTTGAAAATGAATTCGTGGAGAAAAACAAAAAAATGCTCCTAGAAATTGCAAAAAATTGCAGGAAGCCCTGTATTGTTGGATTTGTTGACTCTGTGGACGGAAAACTCTATAATGCTGCAGCACTGCTCCATGAAAAGGTTATTGGAGTGCAGCATAAGATGTTATTGCCAAACTATGATGTTTTTGATGAAAGAAGGTACTTTTTGCCAGGAAAAAATCAATCAATCTTTGAAATCTGCGGAAAAAAAATTGGAATCGAAATATGTGAGGATCTATGGGATTCGAGCTACGATGTAAAGCCTACATATAATCTCCAGAAAATGGGAGCAGAAGTCATCATCAACATTTCTGCTTCCCCTTACTGCATAGAGAAGGCAGAAGAACGCATGCATCTCGCAAAAACCAATGTAGAGGGCACGGATGTCATCTTTGTCTTCTGCAACCTGGTGGGAGGTCAGGATGAGCTGGTCTTTGACGGCCAGAGTTTCATCATGAAAGGGAGTACTCTCGTAAGAGTGGGGAAGGCCTTTGAGGAGGATTTCTTCATCATAGATCCAGAGAAAGAGGATGCAGTGACACCAGTGAAAATTTCTAGAACGGGAGAGCTATTCAAAGCTCTGATACTGGGATTGAGGGACTACTGCAGAAAGACCCACTTTGAGAAGGTGGTCTTCGGATTGAGTGGTGGTATTGATTCTTCTCTGGTAGCATGCATTGCTGTTGAAGCAGTAGGAAAAGAAAATGCTACAGGAATCTTCATGCCCTCCGTGTACACTTCAAGAGAAAGCACAGAAGATGCTAAAGCTCTGGCAGAAAACCTGGGCATCAGATTCCTTACCCTCCCCATAGATGATATTTTTGGCTCATGCAGAAAAGGGCTGAAGGATGCCTTTACTGGATTGAAAGAGGATACTACTGAGGAGAATATTCAGGCCAGAATACGAGGGAATCTCCTGATGGCCTTCTCCAACAAATTCGGGCATCTAGTCCTGGCAACAGGTAACAAGACGGAACTTGCCCTGGGATACTGCACGTTATATGGTGACATGTCTGGCGGTCTATCAATAATCGGCGATGTAAGCAAAATGCAAGTATATGAACTGGCCAGATACTACAACGAAACGAAAGGAGCCGCAATACCAGAAAGGGTCTTTGAAAGGGCACCTTCTGCAGAACTGAGAGAAGGACAGAGAGACCCTTTTGACTATTCTGTGGTTTCTCCAATGGTGGATCTGATTGTAGAAGAACGAAAATCAAGAAAAGACTTATTGTGTCTGGGATACAATTCAGAGCTCGTGGATGACATTCTTGAGAGGATCCACAGAAATGAATACAAGCGGAGACAAGCAGCTCCCATAATAAAGGTAACCAAGAAAGCTTTCGGGACAGGAAGAAGATACCCCATAGCAAACCAATTCACTAGTAAGAGTGAAATTTGCTGAATCATTTCCACTATTTCCAGGGTTAATTCCATCTATCTGTATTATGTAACAGGTGGTCGCCAATGAGACTATCCTCATCGCATGATCCTCCTCTCCATAATGCTTATAAGAAGAAAATTGAAGTCGGACTCATGCTTATCAATGAGAATACCAAGGTCTTGGTGCAAGGAATTACCGGTACTCAGGGTCAATTTCACACCAGAACCATGCTGGATTACGGTACCAAGGTGGTGGCTGGGACTACTCCAGGAAAGGGTGGACAGACTGTTCATGATGTTCCTGTCTTTGATACAGTAGGAGAAGCAAAAGCAGAAACAGATGCTGATGCATCAATTGTCTTCATTCCTGCACCCTTTGTGAAAGATGCTGTATTTGAATCATTAGATGCTGGGTTGAATCCTATCGTAGTAATTACCGAACATGTACCTGTACATGATTCTATCAAATTCATTGACCTGGCTCTTTCTAGAGGGATCAGCATCATTGGACCAAATACGCCAGGTATAATGGCTCCAGAAAAGTGTAAATTAGGAATAATGCCCTCCTATATTTTCAAGGCTGGTAAAGTAGGAGTAGCCTCAAGGAGTGGCACATTAACATATGAGATTGTGGCAGATTTAACCAGGAATGGATTTGGACAGTCCACAGTCGTAGGTTTAGGTGGTGATCCTGTGGTGGGGTTCAGCTTCACTGATGCATTGAAAGCATTCGATGAAGAGGAGAATACAGAAGCGATTGTCCTGGTGGGTGAAATCGGCGGAAATGCTGAAGAACTGGCTGCTGCCTATGTCAAAGAGTATATTGATACTCCAGTGGTGGCCTACGTTGCGGGAAAGACTGCTCCCAAGGGAAAGCGCATGGGACATGCAGGTGCTGTCATATCTGGTAAGACAGGGACAGTGGAATCCAAAATAGAGGCATTCGAGAAGGCGAAAGTCCCTGTGGCTGACACACCTGATGAGGTGGCACGAATATTGAAGGAACTGCTCTAGCTATTCAAGTTGTTCCCTAGCTCTGTAATAGTCACTGAGGAACAGGAAGAAAATCAAGCCAGAATTGTTACACGTGTAACACGAGTGATGAGAAAAACTGCAATGGATTCTATTAATGGCAAAAGTTTATAATCCTTGGACACGAATGACCATCATGGTGATGATATGAACTCGAAAAAGAAGCTGTTTACGAGGGTGCTGTTCATTCTAGCAGTGATGTCTCTTGCTTTCTCTGAAATTGCTGGGCAGGCTATCCTGGTCATATACAGCAATGTATACGGCTTTGAAGTGTATCTGGATGGCAGACTCATTGGCGCTGCACCTCCAGACAAGAATTGGGCCTGGTTTTACAATGTACCAACTGGCAGACATACAATCATGCTGAAAAGACCTGGATGTGTTGATGTCACTGTATCTGTGAATATTTCTGCTGGTCAAAACGAAATTACCATTAACATGGTCTGCGGCACTACTCCGGGCGAAGATTCAGACAAAGATGGAGTAACTGACGATAAGGACGAATGTTTCAACCCTGACTGCAATATTGTGGGTCCAAATGGATGTCCGAAAGATTCTGATTCAGATGGCGTCAGTGATTGCGGTGATGAATGCCCCTACGAAAAGGGAGTTCCCGCAGAGAATGGTTGTCCAGTATCCTCTGGTGATAAGGATAATGATGGAGTAACAGATGACCGTGACAACTGCTACAATCCAGGATGTACTGTCGTGGATTCTATTGGGTGTCCCAAAGATTCAGATGGTGATGGAATCAATGACTGTGATGATGATTGTGTATATGACAGAGGACCGGTCTCGAACGACGGTTGTCCTGAAGAACCTGAGGAACCTGAAGAAGTAGATTCTGATGGTGACGGCTGGTCTGATGAACAGGAGCAGCGAGCTGGTACTGATCCCTACAATGTAGATACTGATGGAGATGGCATCTGGGATCCCCGGGATTCCAATCCATTGAAACCTGTAGAAGAAGAGTCCTCTCTAGGTATTGGACTGGTTATTGTAGGATTCATACTGGGACTTCTTATCCTGAAGCGAAGATGACCTCACAGAGAATCTGGAATTTTCAATTTCCCAGTAGGTATTGCTAGCAGTAATCTTGATAGGAAGACTCCCTGTTGACCCAACATTGCAGGACTGCACCAGTGCAGCAAACGTTTCAAGCATTTTTGGAAGAAATCTTTTTATACCTTCATGTCTACCTACAACAGGTGAGGCTATGCCCCAAAAGCTCAGACTTCTCGAAAAACTCGAGTTGATCGTTCCAGGGTTTAAAGGCTATAAGGAAAAGGAAATCCGAAGAGAACAGGATAAAGCCCTGAGAAAACGACTAGCGAAAGCTCTAGAAGATCTCAGGTACGATATCGTTGGTATGGAAGAGGAATACTCAGACGATTTGAAAAAAGTCAAAGAGCTGGAGTATCTCATGGGAAAAATCCAGAAGCTGGAAGACAAAATCGAGCATGCAGACTACGGGTATGCAGGCTTTTTTGACTTGGTCCATATTGACGAAGATAAGCTGGATGAAATCTATGCACACGACCTGAATTTCTTCGACCTGATAGATCGTGTCAAGGGAAATGAAGAGCTGGAAGTTCTGAAATCGAAAATTCAGGAACTTGAAAAAGAATGGGATAAGAGGGAAAAACTATGCATGTTATAGATTACCAAGGGGAAGACCTCGTTAGTTCCTATCGAGGAGAAGTCACATTGGGAGATCAATGTATTGTGCGGGAAAATCAGGAAGCAGTATTTTTCAGAGATGGGAAGGCTTACGATGTTTTGGGTCCGGGAAGGCATACCTTAACCACGCTCAATATACCGTTGATATACAGAGCATACAAGATATTCTTTGATGGGCGCACTCCATTCACTGCAGAAGTTGTCTTCGTCAATACTTCAAAGTTCACGATCAAATTCGGGACAAAACAGATGGTCATGCTCAAGGACATGGTACCTGTTGGAAGCTTTGGCACTACCTATCTGCAGGTCGGAGATACCAAACTGTTTGTCATTGAAGTAGTGGGAAACCTTTCCCGATTCACTGAAACAGAAGTGAAGACCTTCATTGAATCCTTTGTCATAGAGAAATTCATCGACACTCTAGCAGACTACACTTCTTTCGAGGTTTACCGACAGACAGAGGAGACATCCACCAAGATCAGAGCACAGCTCCGTACAGATCTGGATCGATTTGGCCTGGAAATGGTGGACATGCGAATTGAAGGAGTCACCATACCCGATGATTACAAGAACAAGCTATTTTATCTTCAGAGAGGGGTAACAGCAGAACAGCTCGTGGGAAAGGAAGTGGCAGAGAAGTTCGCTGAAGCTATCAGAGATACTAAGGGAGGCGGGGCTGCTTTGGGCGCAGGGTTCATGGCAATTCCCTACGCACTGCAGGGAGCTACCCAGATGATGACGGCTCCTGGAGCAGCTTTGGTCCAGTGTTCAAAGTGCGGCATGCAGGTGCCCAGGAGTGCGCGGTTCTGTCCCAACTGCGGCAATTCTATGGGGACAGTGTCTGCAGGAATCAAGTGCCCCAAGTGTGGATCTGAAATACCTGCAGGAAGCAAATTCTGCCCTAACTGTGGAGAAAAAATCTGAATTATCCTTTCTTTTTTGTTTTCTGTTTTTGTTTCTTTCCTATAGTCACCTTTCATATGCTACAGCCGCTTTTTCAACGCAATGAGGAGAATCAGTATCCCCATAACTGCAATCACACCTGCCAGAGCGTACCAGGATTTATTCTGGCGAGCAGACTGTTCTGATACCCAGGTCAGAACATTGAAAGAGAACTCCTTATTGTTTGGTTGGTTGATGAAGGAATCGTCAAAGACAGTATGAGAGCCCAGCACTACCACCCTCCCGCGTTCATATTCTGAGACTGCCACCACTATGATATTTTCTCCATCAATCTTGTCTGCACCTACAGTATGCGTGTCATTGTCTCCTCTGGCTATAGCAGCAGCATCTCCCGATATCCTCAATGCACAAGGCCTGTACAGCACGATTTGGGAAACGCCTTCTGTAAGTGGGTGGACTGTCAGGTTATGAATGATAGGTGTGCAGTAGCATCCCATTTTATCGGTGGGATCGTCAATAGCATTTGCAGTGAAAATAATGCTGAAGGTTGCTCCCAGCTTGTTGTAGGTAGATCTGGAAGAATCGTTCCATCCCACATCCTGATCTCCGCATATGATGAGTCCTCCTCCATCTCGAACATAGTTCACCACTGCTTCTATTTCAGTATCTTCCAGAATATTGTACGGCTGACACAGTATCACAACATCATACTCTTTCAGCAAGCTCCTTGTCAGGGGTTGTCTTTTCACATCAAAAGAGAAGCTTTCAGCCATGATCTTTGTAATGGCTACCATGTTTACCTCTGGTTTTGCACCTTCTGCACTGTGATACGCGTCAATCATCACTCGCTTCGGAGGCATTTCTACACTTCCACAGACACTGATGAACAACAGCAGAGAAACGATCATTACTCTTTTCATGTATACACTCCTGCAGCTTACATATTTAAAGCTTATGGTAAACCGATAGTTTTATATAGTATTAATGATCAATAGTATTAGATATTGCTCCTAACCACAATGTTTAAATAGGTAGATTTTGTCAAGTAAAATTACTTGACTCTGGTGATCTCATGCAGTACACTCTCACGTATATAGAAAACTGGATAAATAGCGATTCTTTCGCTAAAAAACTGCTTGAATCCAGTTATTTTACAAAGAAGCAAATTAAGGATTACGTGACATACATCTGGAACCTGGATGATGAAAAGGTCACTTATGAAGAGATTGCGAACAAGAGACACGTTACCAGACAGGGTGTGGCAGAGAATATAAGGCTTGCAAGGGAGAACATTGACCGTGCTATGGCTACCTTTTTGCTGGCAGTCTACTGCAATCTCATACCTCTGGAGACTATAGACTTTCTCATTGAGACTCTGGATGCTATGAGAATAGCCAAGGAAGCTCAGGATGAGATAGAGTTTCGCAGGCTGAGAAAGCGCATGATGAAGATATTTGGACAGAAATAACAGAATCACCCAGGAACCTCCATCGGCCTCCCCATGACCATGCACTTTCTGGTAAAGATACCATTTTCTATCACACCAGGAATCTGGTTCAATGTTTTCTCCATTTCTACTGGATTTCTTACTTTTCCTTTCAGAGCAATGATAACATTCCCCGATTCAGTGATAAAAACCTGGTCTCCTTCCTGAATACTCCTTCCCTTTACTGTTTGCAGGACAGGACTCCCGTATACTGCCAATTCTTTCGAGACAGGGTGAATAGCCAGGGGATGAACCTCTACAAAGACTGTGGTTAGGATGCTGACGAATTTTGACATATCTGCCAGGATGATGAGGGTATCAGCCCTGTAATCTACCAGCTTCTCTCTTAGGAGTGCTCCTCCACCTCCCTTGGATAGGTGGTTTTTTGGAGTCACTTGATCTGCCCCATCCACAGCTAGATCTATAGTGTCTGAAGAGACTATAGTAATACCATTCTGCTCTGCCAGAAGCTGGGCTTGCAGAGAAGTTGGTACGCCATAAATTGTCATTGAATCTTCACGAATGCGAGTTCCTAACGCTTTGATGAATTCTGCTGCTGTACTGCCTGTACCAAGCCCAACCACCATTTCATCCTCAACCATTCTTGCTGCGATTTCTCCAAGTCTTTGCTTTTCTTGTGATGACATCAATTTCGGTTTTTCTCTTCTCATTTATACTTTTCGGTGGTGGGAGATTTTCAATTCCCTTTGTCATATAGATGTTACACATGTAACATGACAGGGAGATTTTTTTCTGCAGAGATTTTCAGGATTACCATTTCTTGAAGGGAACTCTTTGAACATTTCAATTGTTTTTAGAGATCCAATCGAAAAATTGAAGATATGTAATAGAGTTGGAAAACTGTTACATCAGATGGAGAATGTAATAATTCTATGATAAGTATTCCGTTACTATAGACTACTACAGTTTGCGCAAGGCTACTTTTTCGAGACGGATGTTTCTTTCCTTTTTAATCTTTAATCATGCTGCATTATTACCAAGCAACATTAATTCTTCTCTTATAGCTTCAATGATATTTGAAGTTATTAGCCCATGTTGGTTCTGGACGACATATTTCGATAATGATAATCAACGTTGCTGAGAGTTAACTTCAACAGGTGTTGAAACATAGATTATGGAGAGGGTCCAATCGTGGCCGAGAACACGTGGACATGATCCCGGCGGTAGGTGATGTACTGGAAAATTTCTTTCTGTGTCCGAAAGCTGGGGAAAAAATCAAGTAAGATCAGAGGATGTAAGGCTGGAGGGTCCCTGATATCTCCTCAAATCTCTGTCTTGCGCTACCTTTATAAAGATTGTATCAAGATCACTTCCATGAAAAAGGTTTTCCTTGTCCTGTTTTTACTCATGTTCTGTTCAATCCGTGCACAGGCCACTGACTTCATCGTAAAGGAAGAAAACGTAGAACTCACTATCAACAGTGATTCCACAGTGGAAATCTGGTATTACCTTACCATACAGACTACTTCAGGCCCTCAGAAGGGTATCTATCTAGGCATACCCACAGAATCTATATATGATTATGCAGCCTCTCAATCTGGACAAATGGTAAGAGTGGAAAAAGAACCCAATAGACTGAAAATCTGGTTCCTGGATGAAGCCCAGGCAGGAGATATAACAGAACTCAAAGTGAGCTTTATAGCTGAAGGCATGATCTATCCAGATGAGGAGGGGAGGCTGGGTATGGAGTTTTACCCTGCCTGGTGGGATGATCAGAGAACAGAAATCCTGAAAGTGAAATTTGTACTGCCAGAAGGATGCGACATTTCTGAAGTGGGCAACTACCCTGAGACAGCCCAGAATAGAGGAATTGAAGGGGGAAAAGCCTTTGTTTACTTTGAAAGAGCTAACCTGAATCCGGGATACAAATTCAAATGCGGCGTTTCCTTCCCTGAAAAATACATTACAATGCCTGCAGAAAAACGTGTCACGCCTGCAGAAAAACCTAAAGGACCTGGAATTGAGACTATTTGCTGCTTTACGTTTTTTCTGGCTTTCATCCTTGGTATATTTTCACTTTTCTACACTGCAGTGAAAAGAATGAAAATGAATTATGCCTCCCCTAAGATGCAGATGGAATCATTAGGTGCTCGAAAGGATCTGGACTCTGTTGAAGCAGCCTACATCCTGGATGCTCATCCTGTCAAGTTAATAAATCTCATTCTATTGGGATTAGTGCGGAAAGGCGCTATCAGAATTCTGGACTGGGGGCCAGTAGAGGTCGAAATTCTTCAGGAGAGAAGGAAAGAAGAGGCGTTCAACTGCCCCAACTGCGGTGCACCGCTTGATTCTGCTTTGGAGCTTCAGTATTGCCAGTACTGTGGGAGCGAAGTCCGAATATCCGGAATATTAGCATACTATGAAAATCAGCTTCTATTAACCTGTATCAAGAAGGATGGCACATTGGACCAGGATGCTGTTTCGCGTGTACTGGATACTCTGTACAAGAAAGTGGATGTGAAGCTTTCTGGCTATTCCAGGAAAGAGACAGCAGATTTCTACAGGCAGCAGATTCAGAAATACTGGGCAGATGTAGAAACTGCTACAGAAGAGGACAGATACAGACTGTTTGGAGAAAAAGTGGGCTGGCTGATGGCTGATCCTGAATTTGACAGAAAGACTCAGGATACTTTCAAAGGTGTTGATAGCCCGTACACATCTCCGAGCTGGTGGATCTGGTACAATCTGGGGAAAGCTTCCAATGGGAGAGAATTCTCCGAATCCATAACAAAGGCCAGAAAGAATGTTGAGGACAGATTAGGATTGAACAAGCAGTCCCTGGAGAAGACCTGGGAAAAACATGCTACTCCCGGGAAGCCATCTGCCAGTGTTCAGCACGCACATAAGAGCTGCGTCTGTGCCTGTGTAGACTGTGCATGTGCGTGTGCCTGTGTGTCCTGCGCCTGTGCCTGCGCGTCTGGAGGGGGATTCTGAGAGGTGGTGCTATGAGAAAGACATTACAGTTCGAAGAAGGTCAGCTTCGTTTGTCGTTACGAGCAGAAAAAGACTACGCCATGTTGAATATCAATGGAGCACACGTGCTGTATCTGAACGAGACTGCTACGAAGTACGTGAAAATGATCATGGAAGAATACGATGAAGACGAAGTAGTCAAAAAGATGACCAAAAAATACAGAGTTTCCAAGGAAACTGCCAAAAAGGATTATGAACAGGTTCTCTTCACCATACTTACCCTGGCATCAAGAAGGGATATCTGCCCCTTCTCCCACCTGGGCATTGAGAGTGTACAGCCCTTTTCCAGGGAAATGAAAGCTCCTCACAGGTTCGATCTGGCAGTTACCTATCAATGTAACAACGACTGCTTCCACTGCTATGCAGGAGGCCCCCGCAAGACTAGGGAATTGACTACTGAGGAATGGAAGAAAGTGATTGATATTGCTGATTCCTTGGATGTGGGATCTGTCATCTTCACTGGAGGAGAACCACTGCTCCGGGAAGATTTAATGGAACTCGTGGCCTATTCCCGGAACCTGGTCACTGGGTTGGTGACAAACGGAAGACTGCTGACAAAGAATGTAGTATCTCAATTGGAACAGGCAGAATTGGACCACATACAGATCACTATAGAAGGGTTCAAAGAGACTCACAACAAAATGGTGTGTTCTGATGCGTGGGATGAGACTGTTGAGGGCATCAAGAACAGTCTGGAATCAACAATTTTCACCCTTACCAATACTACTCTGACTATATGGAATGCAGATGAAGTACCTGACCTTCTGGAGTTTCTCTCCAAATTGGGACTAAAGCGGTTTGCGTTGAATTCAATAATAAAGACAGGGCGTGCAGAAAATGCAGAATATGGATTGACACTGGAAGAATTGAAACCTCATCTGGAGATTATCAAGGACAAGGCCATGGACTTAGGACTGGAAATGGTGTGGTACACACCTACGAGAAGATGCGATTTGGACCCACTGGCGCTGGGATTAGGCCTGAAAATGTGCTCTGCTGCTCGCATCAATGTAACAGTAGAACCTGATGGGAGGGTCATTCCCTGTCAGAGCTGGTTTGAATCCATGGGAAACATTCTGGAAGATCCCTGGGAGAAGATATGGAACTCTCCTCTGGCAAAATCTATCCGTGAGAAGAGTTACATGCCTGAAGAATGTGAGGACTGTTCTTTGAAAGATGAATGCACTGCAGGATGCCCCCTGGGAGATATAGGATGTAAAACACTAGCAGGTTGATACTTCAATCTCCAGATCTTCATGACAGGTGACCATTTCACCATTCCTGATTAGTATCCATTCTCCCTGAATCAAAGGCTCTGAGCAGAAAAGCACGTACTCCTCCTTTTCTAAGTAGTAGAGAGTGTAGTACTCTTCTTTCTCTTTGAAATCTCTATAACCTGTAATGATATTTCCATCTGTGAGCAGAGATGTCAAGGACGTATATTTAAATCCTCTGAAGTAATGTATTGCTTCCTCAAAGGACGTCTCGTTGATTTTCTTGAAAAATAGAATAGTATCCAATTCTTCACCCAGGGGATTATCATCTGGTTGAAATAGAGAACCATTATGGCAGAAAAGAAGATTTTCATACTGGAATGGATGGGCCTCCTTGTCTGTTACAGGTGTGCCAGGTGAAGCTTTTCTCACATGGGCCAGCAGAATTCTTGGATTTTCATTCTTCACTCTTCTCACTGTATCCTTGTAAAGTGTGCTCACAGCTGCACATTCAGCCTTCTTGAAAAGATGGATCCTGTCGCTGTACCATCCAATACCCCAGCCATCTCTGTGTCCCTTACCATCTGTGCTTTTCCCATTGATTGACAATTGCTGAAACTGCAGGAGGAGCTCTTCCCTGTGTTCAATGTGTCCACTCCATGCAAGCATTCTGCACATGATGTCAGCCAGCAGACTATATTTATAACCTTATTCGAAGTCAACCTGGATTGCTGCACTTGTTCTGCAATACAGTAGAAGTCTTCCGCTCTTGTTATGTCTAACCTTGTTCCATTCATGTCTCCACTGGAAGTGGATGTCGCCTAGCAAGAGTATCCCCCAATCAACTGAGGATGGCTGTGACCAAACCGGTCATGGTCTCCTCATAAAATACTAACCCCAAAAAGGCCATACAGTCCTTTTGGAAACCTCATATGACAGTGGTTTTTCATGGAAGATTGAAAGATCTTGTTTTTAAAAGTATTTTTTCTTCTGTATTCTTTTTTCATCTTCTATCATCTTGATCTGGCAGAGCACAATTTTCTCTCATGGAGT
>CAZFAR010000024.1:14024-16730 GCA_964516825.1 uncultured Thermococci archaeon | reverse complement strand
TTCTCTTCCTACCCATCCGTGGCAGTACACTTTCCCACCTGCTGTTATGAAAGCGCAGCTCACAAATCCAGGATTCAAGTAACCCATCAATGCATACCATTCTCCCCAGCTGGGAATGTGTCGGATTTCCCAAGAATGGTCCCTGATTCCCTTTCCCTCAAAGTTCATTACACGATTGTTGATTCTTATTTCTCCTCGTAATGAGCCTGGCTGCTCGTACCGGTCCCCTCTTTCTGTCCTGAACCCATAGGGTGGCATATCTGCCTCAAAATAGAGATTGAATTCCACATTCTCCTTATTGACTAAAGGGATGCCATTTTCTGTCCTTGAGAATGAATCCTTCATAAAGACTCTCCATTTTCTTAACAGTTCTAAAGGTTCCATCTTCAAGCTGCCAGATGTGAGCGGATTTCCCCCTAGCACTTGTTCATTCCGATAGAAGAGAGGGTTGTCCGAGTAGATAGTAACAATTTCCTCTCTCACCCCAAGAAAAGGCTTGATACCTGTATAAGTGGTGAATCCCACCCTCTTCGTTACATCATACCCATTGAAGTGGTAGTTTTCCCACCAGTAGGGATCTGGCTGATGTTTATGCAAATATTCATCTTCAGGGGCTATGGATATAGTGTTCATGATATCACCTGAGGTTCCATTCATTACTTTCTACTTTCCCAATCCTAATAACTCTTTTGGCAAATGAAAAAAAAATCCAAGCAGCCATGAAACAAGTTCGTCATCTTTGGTGCATACCCAAAGCTTAAATAATATCAGGTATCATAAAATTACACAACCTTCATGTGATCAGGCCCATTCAGACCCAAGATAGAATCGGCTTGAACCACATTTCTAAAGGAAACCCAGGAGGTACCTCAATGCCTGAAAAACAGCCTTCAAGATCCCAGGAGACAAAGAACCCTGATCCTCAAACGCTTGTCATCCAGTTATACAGGAGCTACGCATCAGAGATAAGCAAGTATCTTTGGCCTTGGGAGACAGCGAGATGGTATGAGTTAGTTTTTTGCATCCTAACCACTGTTGGAGAGCCACACGTATTAGCTGGCACGGCACGCAGTGTCACCGGAACCTTATCCAAGTTCGGACTTCTTGAAATGGAGGCCTTGACAAAACTGGATCCGGATGATATACATGCAGATCCACTGCTCGTCACCATTGATACCTTGCTACAGCAGGTTGGCTTCACAAAAGAGATGTCAAAGTCTGCATTGACAGCAATCTGTGAGGCAGCTTCCAGCATCTACAAGAAATATGATGGGAAAGTGCAGAACTACTTGCGCAAGTATGGAGACTTCATGCTGAATCAAATCGACAAGGATTTTGAATTCAGCAATTTTGAGGATGCACCAAGAGCTCTGGCAATCTGGCTTCAAAACACACTGAATATGCCAGTTCCAGCATCGAATCCTTTGGCGGATCAAGCATGCAAAAGCTTGGGCGTGACGTATGAAGCATTGGTGGAGGCAGCGAACCAGCAGAATATTAACGTTGCCTTGCTGGATGATGCTTTACGGGCCTACTGGGAGAAAAAAGCGAAAGGAGGAACTCAGTACAAAGAGGAGGTGAAATGATGATTGTCAATGTTTTTGATGCGCGTGCACCTGGAAAGCACGATGTTGCTCCGTTGGAGAAGGAAAAAAACGTGGTGGTTGTTAACATCGATAGGAATATGTCAATGGAACAAGTTGTTTTGGAGATCAAAAAGAAAGTGGATGCTGCAGGAGGAGGACCGGGATCAGTTGAGCTGATGCGATTTTTTGGCCACGGAAATGCTGGATTTATGGACTTTGGCAGAGAATTCAGATACTGGACTGTGGAACCTTTCAAGGATTTAGCAGAGTACATGGACCCCAATGGAAAGGGCCTTGAACTCCACGGCTGTTATACAGGGAGTGCTGTGCACGTTCCTGGTCAAGACTGTTCAAAACCGGGAAAATTCTATCCTCAAGATCCACAGCCTGGAAAAGTTGGGCTAGGATTCGAATTGCTCTCAGAATTGTCGTGGGTGCTGAAAGTGCCAGTGACAGGTGGAGTCAATTGTCAAGACGAGGACCCTGCACACAAGCTCGAAGGACCAACCATTACAGTGTCACCCGATGGAATCACTATGAGAAATGTCCCCATTGACAAGTATGATGACCGAGGGAAATCCGGGAAAATCGGGTCTAGCCCTAAACAGTCTCAGGTCGATTTGCAGCCTGATTTATCGGAAAGAATACACATATTGGAGAATATTGATGAAGGGCCACATATTGATTGGCAAGATCAACACGCTTCCTTACCGGACTTGTCTGAAAGGATAAAGATACTCGAAGATTTTGATCTCGATGCTGCGCCTGGGATCAATGTGCAAAATCAACACGCACCCGTCTTCCCCGACGCAGGTGCAATACCTGATATCTCAGACAGGATAAGGATATTGGATGATTTCGGCAAGCAGTCTGATGTGGACTTGCGGCCTCAACTGGCTTCCACGACAGCTGATCTCTCAAACAGAATCAAGATAATGGAAGGGTTCAACGAACAATCTCAGATAGATTGGCAGGATCGACAGGCCTCTGTGATTCCTGGTCTTCAGGATAGGATAGAAATACTACCAGACTTTGAGGAACGAGAGCCTTTCCAGCCTTTTCCAGGTCAGAGCTTAGGAGATAGATTTGGTGCAGATCAATTTCATGAGGAACGAGAGCC
>CAZFAR010000024.1:0-13924 GCA_964516825.1 uncultured Thermococci archaeon | reverse complement strand
AGAGCTTAGGAGATAGATTTGGTGCAGATCAATTTCATGAGGAACGAGAGCCTTTTCAGCCTTTTCCAAGTCAGAGCTTAGGAGATAGATTTGGTGCAGATCAATTTCATGAGGAACGTGAACCTTTCCATCTCACAGATCAAAGACCGATGGGATTTGGTGCAGGTCAATTGGGATTTCACGAGGAACGAGAGCCTTTTCAGCCTTTTCCAAGTCAGAGCTTAGGAGATAGATTTGGTGCAGATCAACTGAAAGATTTCCCAGGACATGAACCTTTTCAGCCCTTTCCAGGTCAACCACAATGGATGAACCAAGGATTCAGTGGACCTCCACAATTCGCGTCTCAGGTGGATCTTCGGCCCCAGCAGAATATTACTGATAGGCCATTTTGGAAGAGGTAGGATTGAAAGCAGTCAAACACCTTCAGAAACGGTGCAATTCGACAAAGGTAATGTGCTGCTTTACAAGTAACAAGAGAGGTACCAGTATGTCTGATATTGTGATCGTACTCAAGGAGGGTAATCCGATTACTCCATCAAACCCTAAGAGCTGGCGTATTTCTCTGCCAGCAGATGTTGCAGTAAAGCATTTGCTTGATGCATTAATTCCAAAATTGGGACTTCCCACACAGCAACATGGCCACAAAATCATTTACAGGCTGTTCCATGAGCAGAGCGGTAGAACTCTCTCAGATGAAAAAACCCTCTTCAGTGCTGGTGTTGCCAGCAACGATACCTGCTTGCTCCTGAGGGAACAATACAGCAGAAATACCTCTACTGCGACGCCAGTGAGTTCGAGAACTGAGAAAGTAAAGCCAAAGAAACCACAGAAGCCAGAGAAGCCAAAGAAGCCACAGAAGAACTACGTTGAAGTGGAGGAAAGGCGACGAGATTTCCCCACTATAGAGATCCGGCCAGAACTCCTTTATACTGACCAGCATGTGTGGATCGATGTAATCGATGGAATGGGACGCGTAGGAGTCACTGATTTTATGGCGCAGGTGATGTTTCTCATCTTTGACTTGGAATTGCCTGAAGAAGGTCAGTGGGTCACAGCAGGTGGTGTCGTCTGCACTCTCTGGTTCCTCACCGAATCCATGGAAGAAGAATTTGATTCCCCTGTATTCTCGCCAGTGAGCGGTGTGATCTCTCAAGTGAACGAGAAACTCAAGGATAGATTTCTTCATGGAGCAGAACTTGAACTCCTTCAAGATGATCCTTATGGAGATGGATGGCTGTTCACTATTCAGCTTTCCGAATCTGCGGGTGCTGAATTGGAAAGGTTATGGGATGCAAGAACCTACCAGCAGTTTATCTATGACCTCCTTAAATCTTCGTGATAGTGCATCTCGGAATGCTCCTGAGTATCTGAAGATACATACACAAAAAAATGTTACACGTGTAACATCGCGATTGTCTCTCTGACGTGTCATGAACTCTGGAATTTTTGGATAATCTCATAAGAAAAAGAATGAAGAGTGGGGTGTTTAAAAGACGAAGGAGGTGAAATCCATGGAAGTGGTTTTATTTCTTCCCACTCTTCTCGATCGTGTTTGTACTAATACATATTAGGTGTTACTCCTTTTAAACATTTGCTTCAGTTTGGGAAGCCAAATTAAAATGTGGCAGATTCTCAAGCAGTCGAACCTTCATTCTGAAATTTTGAAAATATCTCCTACAAAAAAGAGTGAAGAGTGGGGTGTTTAAAAGACGAAGGAGGTGAAATCCATGGAAGTAATAATGGGTATTCCCACTCTTCTGGACCGTGTTTATTACTCTATGTTTTTTACCCTTTTTAAACATTTGCATATTTGTACCATAATGATCATTGCTGAATATCTCATTCCCAATTTCATGATCCAGTGATTTTCTGCACAACCTTCCTTTCGTTCTGGGATGGAGTCATTTCTTCTGTGATTGAGTACTGTTGTGCTCAATTAGTAGGGAAATCATGGAACTATCACTCTTACACTGAAATTGCTAGTCAAATCCCTTTTCCATTTTCTCTGTATCTTCTTTCATTTTCTTGACTGCTCCGACAAATTTCTCAGCTTCAGTAGAGGAAATCCATTCCAAACAGAGTCTTTCTGGATTGATACCCATTTGATTCAGGAGCTTCTTCGCTAGGAGGACTTTCTTCAAGGTCTTGTAGTTTCCGTTACCATAGTGGTCGTCTCCTAAATGGCATCCACAGATCAGTACTCCATCCACTCTGGCCAGCATTTCCAGGATCATCTGGACATCGATCCTTCCTGTACAGTTGACGAAGATGATTCGTGCTTCTCTGAAGTCCATCCGTTCGTATCGTGCAAGCTCGACTGCTGTTCGAGCACACCAGTTGCAGACAAAGGTGACAATCTCACTCATAGTAGCCCTCCACCATGCTCAAAAGCTGCACATCAGATAAGGTTGCCTGGCTCAAAGCGCTGACAGGACAGCTTCCAACGCAGAGGCCGCAGTCTCTGCAGTTGCTCATGTCGATTTGCACTGTCTTCTTCTCATCTCCAAGTGAGAATATAGCCTTAAAAGGACACATTTCTATGCAGGTGGAACATCCGGTACAGAGATCTTCTCTCACAGCAATCTTCGTGGAAATGTCTATGAACCTAGAAGAGAAGAGAGTTCTTACCCTGGAAGCTGCTGCTTTCGCTTGTGTTATACTCTCTTTAACATTCCTGGGGGAGTGACACTGGCCGCATAGAAAGATTCCTTCTCTTGTAGAGTCTACAGGATAGAATTTGGGGTGCAATTCTCTGAAGAACCCATTCTCATCCAATCCAATACCCAGAATCTGACTGATGTTATGAGAATCCCTTTTTGGAATAACACCAGTACTCAAAACGATCAAATCTGGCTCGATTTCAATTTTTGCATTGAGAATAGGATCCTTATACTCCACTAATACCGAGTCACTTTCCATTCTTATTGTTGGCATTTCATCATTCTGGAGGAATAATACTCCCTTTTCACGCGCTTTTCTGTAGTAGGTGTCTGCAAACCCGTAGGTCCGCATGTCCCTGTACAGAATAACTATCTGTGCCTCTTTTTTCTCCAGAATTTGCAGGCTGTTGGACACAGCTTTTGAACAGCATACAGCAGAACACCAGGAGTTTTCATCAGTTCTGGAACCTACGCACTGGATCATGACAATAGTGTGTGGCAGGTCACCCTCTAGAATTCGCTCTTCCAATTCTGTCTGAGTAATAATTTTCGGATGGTAATACTCGTGGACGTACTCATCAGCACCCACGGCTACTATGACAGCCCCGCACTTGATTTCGTTCTGAGATGTTATCAGCAAGAAATCACCAATGTGTCCTGTCAGACCTGTGATCTCAGTCCCAGTGAGAACTGTGATGTTGGGATGGGCCAAAACCTTTTCCATCAGATCTCCGCATATCTGTTCAGGACTGTAATCCAAAGAAAAGTGAATTTTTCGGGCTCTCCCACCTAGTTCTGGGCTCTTTTCTATTATGGAGACTCTGAAGGTATCAGCCAACTCCAAAGCTGCAGTCAGTCCTGCAATTCCGCCGCCGATGACAGCGACTTCCGGCACAATGCGCGTCTGCAACCTTTTTATCTGTGAAATATCGAGCTTCCGTATTTTCGCGACAGCAATTCGCATTGAAGATTCCAGACTTTCTGGACTAGTGACCCATTTCATTTCCCGCAAGGGGACTACCTCCAGAAATGAGGTGAATCCTTTTCTACGGATCAATGTTCTGAACAGATCTTCATGGAGAGAGCATCCCCCCATAACTATTTTTTCCTTTTTCAACTTTCCAAGAAATTCTTCAATCCCATTTCTGCTGCACAGACAGTCTGAAACATGGATAGGATGCCCTTCTTTTCTCAGGCTATCTGCCAGAAAACTCAGATCGCTTCGGCAGCTACACAGAAAAATTTGCAGGCCTGGCTCAGGTGCAATCATGGGAAATTCCTCAGAATCTTTCCCTGAAATTCTCGATACAACTGCCAATGCGTCTTCAACAGATTCAGTAATGTCTGCTGGATGCAAAAAAAAACCACCTCCATTACCCGGAAATCCAAGCTCATCGACAGGCAAGCCAAACTTCTCAGTATCAGCATGGGGGGATATACCCACCGACAATACAGCCAGATCAACCTGTTTTGTCATCATCCGGTCTTCTGCGTACGTGATACAGACATTGCCCTCTTCTTCGTATATTGAAGAAGCGCGAAACCGTATACAGGAAACACCCATTTTCCTTGTTTTCTCGTAGAACTGTTCCCATCTCTTCCCAGAGCACTGTACATCAGTGAAAAAGATCGTTATCTCAGTGCCAGGATACCGCTCCTTTATGATCTTGGCCTCATTCAGAGCCTGCATGCAGCAGATTTTGGAACAGTAGGGTTCTCCTTTCACGTAATCTCTTGAACCAATACACTGCAGGAAGGCAATTTTCTCTGGTCTTTTCCCATCAGATGGTCTACAAAATCTGGTTTCAAAGGAAGGATGAAGCATTTTCTCCAGTTCGATCGACGTGATAACATCAGGAAATCGTTTGTATCCGTACTCGACATATTTTTCAGCATCAAAGAGTTCTGCACCCGCGAAGAAGAGTATGTCCCCTGTCTCTCTCTCCAGGATTTCCTCCTTTTCATCAAGGTTGAATGCATCCTCTGGGCAGATTTCTTCACAGAGTCTGCAGTCTCCACATTTCTCCCGCTCCACATAGACAATCTGGGGGACTGACTGGAAAGGAGGTTTTTTCACCGCTTCTTTTTCACAGGCATCGACGCATTTCAGACACAAAGTGCATTTCTCGTTCACGTATCTGGGCCGCCTTTTAATTCTTACCTTGTAGCTGTTCTCACCCTTGTCAATTTCCTCAACTTCTGATCCAGTCAGAATTTCCACGTTCGGAGAATCATTCAGCTGAAAAAAGAAACGAGGCCCGTAATATAATTCGCAAACTGGGTAAATTCTGGACAGTTCTGTCAGTCTCCCCCCAATGTAGAAGTTCTTTTCAATGAGCAGAACTGTCACATTCCTGTCGTCCAATTCTTTTGCAGCTCTCACTCCTGAGACACCTGCCCCGACAATGGTGACATCGATCACGGCATCACCTTCTCCAGGAGGGAATCCACTCTGACTCTGTTCGCCTCAACCCCCAATTTCTGTGGAGGAACACCCAGACTCAGCCCCAGAATTTGGGAATAGTACAGCACCGGAATATTTAATGGTTCACCAATTACTGATTCTGCACTCTTCTGTTTTCCATCGAACATGAATCCACATCCCGGGCAGGTGATAATCAGTAAATCTGCCTTATCTTTGATTTCTCTGAGTTTCAGACCTGTCAGCCTTAATGATAGATCGAAATCCACTCCCAGAAGAGGGGATCCGCAACACATAGATTTCCTTCTGTGCATGATCGACTGGATCCCACAGATTTCTACCAATTCATCCAGTGAGGCAGGATATTCTGGGTCCTCGTTATAGAGGGAGGAGGGACGGTGAAAATGACATCCATAATGAACAGCTCCCTTCAGATTTAATGAGACTTTAATCTTCTCCTTGAGAGTGTCTGAGCCAATATCCTCGTGCAAGACTCTTATGAAATGGATGACTTTGAGATTCTGGACTTTTCCTGCATTGAAGCCTAAATGATCCAGGAATTTTCTGTCCACAATTTTCTGGGCCTCGAGTAACGAGGAAGTACATGCACTGCACAGGGTCATCAGAGGATTATCCATCTCAGATGCCAGTCCCAGAATATAGGAAGCCATTTTCACTGCTTCCTTCCTGTTGACAACTTTCAATGGATTACCACAACAGGGAGCTCTCAAGCGTTCCAGTTCAATGTGAAGGGAATTGCACACGTTTAGAGCTGACAGTTCGTAGTTTGGAGCAGTTACAGGGATCATGCAGCCCGTGTAAAACGTGTACTTCATACTATCCCTCAAAGAGCTTCTGGACTTCAGTGCTGTAGTCATGATCTAATTCGTCGAGACCTAATCTCTTCCGCTTCCTGTTATCGTAGGAGGAAGGTTTGTAAAGGACCCCTTCAGTTTTCACTTTGCTGTACTGCTCTTGTATACCTTCTGGGATGCATCCCTCAGAAACAGCCAGATTCTTGACTGCTCTCATCAAGTCTGATATCAGGACACCCTGGGGACACCTCTCCTGGCAGGCATAACAGGAAGCGCACAACCATACAAAGTCCTCTTGAAGTACGTCTTTCACTCCTAGGAGGAGCATTCTGATAATTTTCCTCGGATTGTAATCCGGATTGACCTCGAAAATGGGGCAGGAAGCTGTACAGGTTCCGCACTGATAGCAGTATACAATTTCTTGACCGTTGAACTCTCTTACTCGTTCCTTTAGTGTTCTGTCCAATTTGGAGAATTTGATTTCTTTCATAAGACCACGAGATTAATGTGTGTCTGGTGCGTATGATATAAATCTATGGACGACATACAAGGATAAAGATGAACCGGATATCATGCGGAGTGCGCCTTTCTGCTTTTGGACGATTTGG
Source organism: uncultured Thermococci archaeon (assembly GCA_964516825.1). Taxonomy (GTDB): domain Archaea; phylum Methanobacteriota_B; class Thermococci; order Methanofastidiosales; family SZ-28-30; genus SZ-28-30. The sequence goes on along the minus strand of CAZFAR010000024.1, from coordinate 7,419 downwards.
AAAGTATGGAGCTACTCTGGTTCAGACAAGAATTTTACACGTGTAACAGCAATAATTAGACCCCTTGATCCCTTCATATGTGCAATGAATTTTCTCTCAGCAATCTTTCTGCAAATTCTTCCATTCCTGATATCCTAAAGACCAGCATAAACCTAAATGTCTATTTCTGAAGGAGAGATTCTACTCTTTTCCTCAAATCGCTGAGTTCAAAGGGTTTTACAATGTAATCATCTGCTTCTGCCGTACCAAACCCTTTTCGTGATTCATCTTCTGAACTCATGATGATTACGGGAATATCTCTCGTCAATGCATCTCTTTTCAACGCAGAGCACACTTCTCGACCATTCATCTTGTGCAGGTCCATGTTCAGCAGGATGATATCTGGCTTTTCCTTTGCCTTCCTGAGGGCTTCTGCTCCATCTTGTGCATCGATCACCTCATAATCCTGTTCCAGTTCATACTTCAATGATAACAATGAATCCAGCTTCTCTTCAACGATCAGTATTTTTGGTTTTTCCGTCTTGATAGGGAATATTCTGAAGACCAGCATGTTTTCTGCGATTTCCATGGACAGAGACAGGCTTGCCTGACGAAGAATTTCAGATAAGACACTTCCCAGTTTCTTGACAGAATCTGGGTCGTCATAAGAGTGGAAAAAAACAACTCTGTAGTCTCTTTTCTCCATCTTGTTGTACAGATGGGCAATCTCGTTAATTTCATCCAGGGCTTCCAACAGCTCCTGCGGAGAAAGCTCATTGACTGATTTGCCAACATGCCTCTGGATCAATTTTAGGAGAAACAGTGAAAAGTCTCCACTCAGCAGTTCTTCCATGTATTCTGAGGGCAGAACAGTTATTTCATAGTTGAACTCTCCGAGGAGAGAGGCTACCTTTGAAAGGAAGGGTCTCCTCTTCTGGAGCACTTCATACAGGTCCTTCTGGGAGTGGAAGACATGTGCAAGCCTTTCTGAAGCATCCTCATGGGAGGAACACTTCTTGAAGTAGATATTGACCAGGGGGAGGTACTCTCTCAACTCTTCAATCCTGTAGGGTGGGTCCTGGAAAGCCAGCCTGACAGCAAGCACCATCTGGGCCAGCCGGCTTATTTCCGGGTCAAGCCCGCTGAAGCTCACCATCAGGGTTGAATCTCCGGATTCGATCGTTATTTTCACTTCCCAGCCCAACTGGGGATACAGCTCATTCAGTGCTTTCTCCCATTCCTTGCAGTTCTCTGCAGTTATGGCAGGTGCAATCCCTCTTGTTTCAGCTATCTTATCGTGCACTGGTGTTACCAGAGAGCCTTTTGGAGGGAGGAACCCTTCCAGCAGTCTCAACCCCCACTGTACAAGAGAGTACGGAAGGAGAACGCCGTACCTGTTTTCCACCAGTTCCTGGGGCAGGCTTTTCTGAGGATGCATTTCACGCACTGCATTATCACAGCTGCCGAACCGGGAAATCATGATGTCACCCAATTCTATCAGTTCACGCACAGCTGCCGAGAAGTTCCCATTATGCTTTTTAAGGAGAGGGTCCAATTTCAGGATGTCTCCTTCCGAGAGGGAAAGGGTCTTGCGCTGCACCATTGTCTGTTATTGTCACGTAGAGTTATAAACTTTTTCATACTCTCGGCTCCAGGTTATGATTTCTTCATACTTTCACGAGAAATGTTCACAACTACTTTTTTATGGTTATGATTCAATAAAGAGAGAAGAGAACGAGGTTCTCTACCACCGGAAAGGAACTCTGAATGTGAGAATGAAGTTCTCCCTCTCGAGACCAAATCCACGCCGCAAAGATGGAAAAGACGGATCGCCTTAGACAGGGAAGATTTACTTCCCTGTCACACTTATATCTTATTTCAGATTTCTTTTGATGTTACACGTGTAACATTGCTTTTTCAGGAAAGTGAAAACCTGATAAGAATGATTGAAAAAATAAGAAGAAAGATTATTGGTACTTCTTCCACAGCAAAACTGCAAGAACTCCTAGAATGCAGGTAACGACCCCGATGTCAGCTTCTTCACACTTGAGTATCCAATCATCGCATTCTGACACCTTTTCAGTATCTCCGAGTTCATCATACTTGCTCCTGGCCTGCGTGAAGCTCTCCTTGGCCTGTTCATACTGTTCGTTCCCAAACTGAGTCTTTCCCAGTTCAAGAAGCGTTCCTGCCTCACTCTTGAGCTGTTCCATTCTCTCGCATTCGCTGATCATTTCCTGACATAGAGATTCTTTTTCTGTATCTTTCAGGATACTGTAGAGGCTCTGAGCCTTCTCAAACTGTGATTTCGCCTTCTGAAAGTCTTTCTGGCTTAAGGCATCTGTACCCTCCTGGAATGCATTGTCTGCCTGAATCCTCTGAATACTGAAGATCCTGTTTTGGAGCTCTCCGAGTAACTTGGTCTTATCTCTCTTATACAGGTTGAACCTGTTGTAAAAGGTCTTGGCCTTCTGATAGTAGGAGATCGCCTGATCGTACTGTCCTGCATTCTCGTAGCTCTCAGCCAGACTCACATATCCTTTCCCTGAGGAAGAGAAGGTCAATTGGAACTTGAAACTGGCAGAAGGTCCTGATGCTCCCTCGTAGTAGATGGTGACCTGTTCTTTTTCTTCCACTTTCTTTGGAGTTTTGAATTCTACTTCCAGAAGTTCTGCATCCCTTGGAAGGATAACGACTGCAGTATTTGGTTCTTCTTTCTCCGAGCTGAAATTCCAAAGGAATATGAAAGTTTTTTCCTCTTTCTCATCCAGATAGTCAGCTGCATCGAATTCAATCACAAATCTGTAGTCTTCAGGTGTGGGCTCACTGAAAGTCACCTTGATGGTCTGTGTGTCTGTCTCTTTGTCATACTGGAGTTCATTCTCGATTGGTTTTTCAGATTCGTATTCATATGCTTTCAGATTCCTGATCCATAATTCTTGGGAAAGTCCGGTAATTCCGTAGAAAGTGTAATCCTTTTCGAGGGTAATCACTGCCTTTACGTTGATAGATCTATCTGTATGGAGCTCAAATGTCCAATCTATTGCGGGAACCTCCTTAGAGAGCATTGGTTGCATTGTGGACAAAAAGAGCAGGATTGCTATGGCTCCTCTAATTTCTCTGTGCATGATATCACCTGAATTCGTGAAGAGGTCTTGTTTAAATATTTTTGTCCTGTTACACGTGTAACATTCTTCCAAGTTCTGGAATCCAAGTATTCAGACTCACTTAGTGATCAAAGTGAGTCCGTAAGACTGGATGCAATGGGCAAGGGAATCTGCAGATCACTAAAGAAACGCCCTGTGTAGTTGAAAACGGTCATACGCAAGACAGAAGCTTGAAAAACAGGATTTTGCCCATTCCTGAACTATAGAACTATTCCCTCGTCCTTTTTTAGAGGATAAACCTCAGAATTCTATGAGGATGGGACATCAGTTTAATCAAGAACTGATCATACCTAATTTCTTCCTTGAGCAATAGAATGGACAGTTCTCTGAGCCAGTTGTCCTTTCTTACAGCCTGGATGAACTTTTCCTGATCAGCATCTTTATTCAACATGAGAGTCCTCAATAAGCTGCCCCACTTCATGTCAGCCCCTATTTTCTTGTCCACCCTCTTCTTGTATTTTTTCAAGAACTTTCTGGAAAAATCATTCTTCTCCAGGGCTTCTGCAGCCACCTCCCCTGCCGTTTTCCCTGAGACCAGAGCATAGTAGACCCCTCCTCCAGTAGCGCAGGACGTGAACCCTCCCGCATCACCTGCAATCAGGAAATGGTCACCGTACACAGATTTGACTGTTCCTGGAAAAGAAAGTATGTGCGACTGGGAGTACAGAATGTGGGCCCCTTCCAGCTTTTTGGAAGCCAAAGGATGCTTCTCTATGAACGTATTCAGCATAGATTTAAGACTTACCTTTTTTCTTTCAAGAGCAGCACGCCAGGAAGCATTCCCTACAGTTACTATGCCATCTTTGGGAAAGATCCAGGTGTACCCCATTGGGACCCACTGGTTTCCAAAATACAGCTCCAGAACATTTCCTATTCTTTCCTCAATCAACTGATTACTGAGAGCCATCTGGTACTGAAATGCAACTGCTTGTCTCTTACGCGAGCCTGCATGAACACCCATTTTTCGCGCAAAATTAGAGAAAGCTCCGTCACAGGCGATAACCATCTGTGATTCAAAGCATTCTTCTCTTGTTTTTACTCCTTTCAATTTTCCATTTTCGAGCTGAGGCTCTGCAGGTGCGTTTTCTTTGAATTCAGCTCCTGCTTTTTGAGCTCTTTCTATTAAATAGTAATCAAACTCTGAACGCATCACAGAGATGCCTGCCCTTTCCTCTTGAGTCAGTGCCGCCGTTCTGTTCTGGGGAGAACACAGGAATACTCCGTAGACTGATCTTCCCTTTTCAAGAGTGATTGAGAACTCTTTCAGAGCCACTTCAGGTATGCCACCCCCACAAGGTTTTTCCCTCTTCAAGGGGCCTTTCTCAAAGACAGTGATGTGATATCCTCGTTCTGCCAGGACCTGGGCAGCTGTTGCACCTGCCGGCCCTGCTCCTATGATCACAGCATCAGTCATTGTGCTTTCTTTATCGCGCACCTTAAATCTTTTTTCCTGTCTATTGGGTACAAAATGATACACGTGTAACAGGTCATCAGAATCAGAGAAATGAAAACGAATATAACAAAGTTTAAAAGCAAATCCTGTAACAGCATGCATGGAAGAGGACTTCTCGAAGTTCATACACGGATTTTCCATCACTACTGTGGGTATCTTCTACATAGCTCTCACCTACTACGGGTCTGCCCTGCTCGCAGTAAATCTTCTTGGTCCTGCTCAATACGGGCTTTTCTCACTTGCTTTCATGGTCCCGAATCTTCTGATCTCCTTCCTCGTCCTCGGACTGGATGTGACAGCTGTAAGGCATATTGCCCACAATCTAGGAAAGAAAAATGAAGAAAAAGCTCTAAAATGTGCTCAAACAATCTTCCTGGTAAGGGTTATTGTGACTGTCCTTTCAACGATTGCCCTCTTCCTCTTGTCAGGGCCTATTGCCCGCCTCCTTGGGGAGGACATAACTCTGGGCCTGCAATTACTCTCACTGTACGTGGGGGTCTACCTTGTGGCTCGCTATCTACTCTGTGTACTCACAGGCTACTTCAAGATCAAAGAGAGAACAATTGCAGAAATACTGTGGAACACACTGAATCTGATTCTATTGATTCCTCTGGTCTATTTAGGATTTGGCTATCTCTCGCCCATACTCTCTTTCCTGGCTGCCTTTACCTTTGCCATCGTTCTCTCAGTCTACTACCTGGAGAAGGCCCACATTCCTGCTTTTAGGATTCAGTTTGAAGGGATCACCGAATTAAAAGAGTACCTGAGATACAGCTTTTACGTGTACCTGTCTGACAGTTTTTACATGACCTACATATGGGTAGGTACGATTGTGATAGAACTCTATTCCATGCCAATAGAAACAGTGGGGTACTACAGAGCAATGTTTGCCATTACGAATGCAGTCCTCATCGTTTCCTACGCGTTCACCATTGTCCTGTTTCCAATGCTGAGTGAGTTGAACGCAAGAAAAGAGATAGCGAGGCTTTCTTTCAGCCTCCAGAAGGTGATTTCCTACATGTTGGCTGTATCCATTCCCGCAGCCCTCGGCATGTTCCTGCTGTCGGAGCATTTCGTTGCTGTTTTGTTCCCCAAGTATCTGCCTGCTGCAGATTTGCTGAGAATTTTCTCCTTCAGGATCATATTTCTGCCCTTGTGGGCTGTTCTTGCCACAGCATTGCTAACTCTGGACAGGGAGAAAAAGCAGGCCCTTCTGGCCTTTGGTTTGTGCAGTTTGAGTTTTGTGCTCAGTCTAGCCTTTGGCATTTTTGGTGTAGAGGGAATTACTTTGGCGAGCACTATTGCGCTAGCTGTTGTGGTAGTCGCACAGTACGTGATTCTGAAGAGACGGTTCCCCCAGGTGAATGCTGGCCCTGTTAGGCGTTTTTGCTTTTCTGCTCTTGTCATGTGTGGCTGTGTCTGGGTGATCTTGCAGATTAATATGGGAGATGCTTTAAAAGTGCTTTTCTCTCTATGCTGTGGAATAGTGGTGTATGTCTTTTTGATTCTGAAGACTGGTGCTGTTTCTAAGGTTGACCTGGATATTATGCGCAGTGCACTTTCTGCTTTTGGACGATTTGGAAAGGGATTGGAGCCAGTGCTTGATCTTGCTCAAAAGATTCAGGAATGGTGATAGTATGAAGCTGCTCTGCTCAGATAAGAAAATGTTACACGTGTAACAAATCAAATACAAAAGCTCTTGAGAGCTGATATGAATCTCTTGTAATCATCATTTCTGAAAAAATGGTCTTCATCTACCAATTGCCATAAAATTATACTAATGAAGATTTGTTTATATATAAATCTTTCGGAGAAGCTAGGAAAAGCTTCTGAATTGTTTGAAATTCGTGAAATACCCTCGTCTAAGAAAATTTCAAGAAGTGTTTTTTCGTGAGCAAGTAGAACCTATTCGAAACGTTTGTATATGTTCTTTCTATGGCCTATTTCCATGACTATTATTGCAAGCTGGTCATTTTTTATGTCGAGAATGAGCCTATAATCCCCCACACGCAACCTGAAATAAGGAAATCCTGCCAGTTTTCTGACAAAATCGTATGGTCTTATGCTTATTCTCTCAAGTACGAGTGACACACGTTCCTGGATACCTCTTTCCAGCACCCTGAATTGTTTTTCGGCCGTTTGGGAGAATAGTATTTTGTACATCACAGACCAAGTTCCTTCCTTATCTGCTCGATGGTCTTGATCTTACCTTCCTTAATCTCTTTTTCCGATTGCAAAATATTCTTCTTAGTTTCCTCTGAAAGTTCCATGCGATCCTCGAGCAAGTCCCATATGACATCCTCATAGCTCTCGTTGTCATATAATTTCATGGTTTTGAGCCTATTCTGAAGCTTCTCACTTATCTGTATGGTAGTCGCCATGACGTTCTATAGTCTGATATAGTATTTAAAGGTTGGCATACATGGCATATAAGGAACCAGATGAATTTATCCAGGTATTAGAAGATTTACCTGTTCCACAAGAAAAAAAAGGTGCTTTCTTTTTGGAAATTGGAATAGTCCTATATAATTTCTCTTACTTTCGGTTAGCTTTAAATTCATGGGACCATTCTTTGAAATATTTCCTAAAGAATAAAGACAAATCCGGAGAATCAACATGCTATGGAAATCTTGGTAATGCTTATTATAGTCTCGGAGACTTCAGAAAAGCGATAAAATATCACGAGAAGTCCTTAGAGATTAAAAGAGAAATTGGAGACAAATCCGGAGAATCAGCATGCTATACAAATCTTGGTAATGCTTATTATAGTCTCGGAGACGTTTACGCACGTAAAGGAGAGCCTCTTTCTTCCTGTGAAGT
>CAZFAR010000023.1:0-16975 GCA_964516825.1 uncultured Thermococci archaeon | reverse complement strand
GATGTTCCAGAGAATCTGTACCAAAGATGGATTGTGCAGCATCTCTCTTGTCCAGGGTGAAGACTTCCTCGACAGTCATGACTGCACTGCTGTTCAAGAGGATGTCACTCCCTTCTTTCAGGATGAATCCTTCCTCTACAGGCAGTATAATAGGTATGGTCCAGGGAGTCCCATTGGGAAGCCTTCCCTCCTTAAGAACACATTCTGTCTCATTCAGACACAGGAATCCTTCCAGAGGACTGAAGACACCTGTACCAATATTTCTGATATCTCTTTCAAGGTCAGAAGAAATCGATACTTCCTCTAGTCCAGAGAAATCTTCACCATCTAAGACCCGGGAGACTAACTTTCCGCCATGAGGGGGTATCATGCAATCCCTCCTACAGATATCCCAGACTTTTCAGCCTTTCCTTGATTATCTCTTCGTCCTCAAAAGTGTAGCTCAGCGGGGGGAGCAGCCCTAGTTCTTCCAGTTTCAAGATGATTTTTGTGGCTGATTCTTCCACAGTCTCTCTGTCAGTTTCACAGATCACTTCCGGGTCCAAAGGTTCTTCATAAGGCTGATGTAACCCCGCGATATCGTTCACTATTCCATTTCGCGCTTTCTCGTACAGTCCTTTGGGATCTCTTTCCATACAGACTTCAAGGGGGCACTTTACGTAAACTTCTACAAAATTTCTGGACATGGATCTCGCTCTATCTCTGAATCGTCTCAAGCTTGATACTGCAGTCACAATAACTGAACACCCGTGCTTCTCCAGCAATGAAGCCAGATATGCAAGTCTTTTCGTGTTCATATCTCTATCCCTTTCAGTATAGCCGAGATCGGGACTCAAGTGTGCCCTGACTTCATCTGCATCCAGATTCTCAACAGGAACACCCCGCTCCCTCAACATTTTCTCCACTTCCCTTGCTATCGTACTCTTTCCAGAAGCGGCAACACCAGTAAACCATAACACGAATGCCATAGTATCACTCCAGATATCCAAGACCTCTCAACCTCTCTTTGATCTTCTCCTCATCCTCCTTGGAGAAGACCTCTCTTCTCTCATCTTCCTCAATACTGGATATCACCTGCCTCAAAACGTACGTGACATAACTTGAAACAGAATGAAATCCAGTTCCTTCAATTCTCCTTTCTATATTTTCTGCCAGTTCCACTGGTATCGAAACTGTGGTATACCTTTTCTCTTTCATTCCAACACCTAACAGATTTTAATTATATTTAATTATAATGCATTACATATTATTACCATTTAAAAAGGTTTTGGTTGAGGGTTGAGAGTTGAGAGTGTTGTGCAATGTTACACGTGTAACATTTTGGCTAGTTGTGCCCAAAGAAGAGAATGCCATGATCTTATTGCCGCACAATAGTCATTTCCTGCATTGTTCTCCGTATCTAGCCTTCTTTCCCAGTATTTCCTCAATTCGCAGCAATTCGTTATACTTTGCTGTACGTTCCCCCCTGGCAGGTGCTCCAGCCTTGATCCAGCCGCAGTTTAGAGCAACTGCCAAATGCGAAATAAAAGTGTCTTCAGTCTCCCCTGATCTGTGAGACACAACGACCTGATATTGATTTTCAAAAGCAAGTGAAGCTGCATCTACTGCTTCTGATAAAGTGCCGATCTGGTTCACTTTCAACAAGAGACTGTTGCAGACTTTGAGCTGAATTCCTTTTCTGAGCCGATCAGGATTCGTGACAAAGACATCGTCTCCTACCAGCATGATTCTGCTTCCCAGTATCTCAGTAATCTTCTGAAATCCCTTTATGTCCTCCTCGAAAAAAGGATCTTCAAGAGATATCACAGGATATGTATCTATTAAACTCTGATAGAAGTCTATCAATTCGTCTGCAGTAAGGCTCCTCCCTTCGAGGAGATATCTTTTCTTTTCTGGCTCATAGAAATGGGAAGGAGCGCAATCCAAAGCCAGTTTCACCTGCTTTTCGTAGCCCAGATTCTCTACAGCCTTAAGTATGGCATCGAGTGGTTCATGCACTTTTTCCATTTGAGGAGAGAACCCTCCTTCATCTCCCAGGGACTGCTTTCCCCCCAGGAGGGTCTCCAGTTCATGGTAGGTTTCAGATCCTATTCGTAAAGCTTCTCCAAAGGTTGAAGCACCTACAGGTGCAATCATGAACTCCTGGAAATCCAGCCTATTGGACGCATGGGCTCCACCATTGATGATGTTGAACAGGGGGACTGGCATACAATTCCCTTTCTCATTCAGGCAGCAAAACAGAGGAATTCCAAGCGAATTGGCAGCGCATCGGGCTACTGCCAGAGAAACAGCCAAGATAGCGTTAGCACCTATTCGAGACTTGTTCTCCGTTCCATCTAATACTATCATAGCTTCATCGATTTCTCTCTGATTCTCAACATCTTTTCCTAGTATGATCTTCGAAATTTTCTGATTTATATTCTCAACAGCTTTCTGAACTCCCTTTCCATGATTTCTCCTTCCCCCATCTCTCAATTCTAAGGCCTCGTACTTCCCTGTAGAAGTTCCAGAAGGAACAGCAGCCCTTCCCCATCCCGATTTGGTATAGACATCCACCTCCACAGTGGGAATCCCCCTGGAATCCAGGATTCCACGCGCTCTCAATTCAGTGATCTTCATGGTTACATCCTCATTCTTTCCACAGAGTAGTAGGTGATATCCCCTTCTTCATCAATGAATGCAAAAACCATTCTCTTCTTTACTGAATGCGCCAGGCGGCAGTGTTTTACAATATCGTAGGTCTGGAACTCTCTCTTTTCTGGAATCACATGTACAAGGTAGTCTGCATGCTCTTCAGGTCCTTTCCTGTACACCCGAAAGTGGCATCCATACTTGAACCCAGTTTTCACAATCAGTCCTTTGTCACGCAAGTCCTTGTACACGAAGTAGCGAACTTCGAATTCTGCTTCTGATCTCGCAAACTCCATGAGTTCAGAAAACGTGAGGATACGCCCCTGATACTCTACTTCAATCTTCTCCTTTTCCATCAAGTACAGGGCTTCCAGAAAGTTCAGATACAGTTTTTTTTCACGGATCTTTCCGTAGAATCCTTTGCTGTGCAATCTGGATACATCAGGCTCATTTTCAAGAATAACCTGAGATTCGGTGAGTTTGCCCCTCAAGGGACCACCCTTATCCTTTCTGATAAAATCCATAAATGTTTCATTTGCATCCGAACCCTCATGTTCCATAGTACCCTTGAATCATTTCTTCTTCACTGCCACTACGTAGAAGTCTCTCAGCCAACTAGGTTCCTTTACAATTTTAAGGCCCTTGTAGTCCTTCTGATACACGTTGAAGACATATTTTTTGGGATCATCCCCTTTTTCTGTGAGAGCATGCCCCATCTTATCGATCAGATCCTGGGCAGCCATCTGGAGCCTTTCTTCATTCTTTCTGTAATCATTCATGTGGCGGTAGTAGAAGGTCTTCATCTTGTCTCTCACGTACCATCTGATGAAAACAACCCACCAGGCGACGAACAGGATTGCATAGAGAAAGTACTGCAGCGTTTCATACGTAATTAGAGGCAGCCTCATTGTCAGTAAGAAAATGAAGAATAACACGCCTACTATGAGAAACGCCTGCTTTACAAGATATCTCAAGAACACGAAGATGTTCACGTATTTCTTGATTTGGGGTTCTTTCTGGTATGGCAAATCTGTAATTTCTTTCATATCCTTATAGATCTGGGACCAGTTTTCCACCCTGAGAGGACCCCGCAGCTTCCGCATTCTATCCCTCAACCCCTCCATATCTACTCCCATGCCTACCCGGTATGAATCTGCTACTGATATCAACCAGGCAAGATTCTCCAGTTCCTCATCTTTTCTGAAAATGAACCGACGTATTCTTGCAAACATCCCCCCTCTGTCATCCCTTTCCTTTATATATCTTTCTACACAGCCTGCCAAATCTAAAGTATTGTCCCATCTTGTTACACGTGTAACAATTCGGACATGCATTTCATCATGAATTCTTGATTTTCAGATCAATTATCTGTATAATGGACAACTCTGCAGGAATTCTGAGGATAATACAAGATTTCATCCAAAGAAGGATAAAACTCTGAAATATTCTTGTGCAAGAACCAGACGAATCCACATGGGAAACCGAAAGTTTTATATAGTCATTTTGGTCAATAGAGGTGTCGAACATCGTGTCGACAATACACAAAAGAGGAGGAAAGAATATGGCGAAAGAAGAACCCATAGTATTCACGAGGAGAGCATCAGGCCTTGTCAGAGAAATCGGACTTTTCACTGCAGTCGCTATTCCTTTGACCCACACCATCGGTGGAGGTATTAACAAGCTGCTCATTCTTGCAAGTTACACAAATCCGGGTGCAAATGTTCCTGCAGCATATATTCTTGCTGGAATTCCAGTGCTCATGACAGCTATAGCTTATACGTTGCTGGCCGTCAGCATGCCCCGAACAGGTGGTGACTACATCTACATTTCCAGAGGTGTCAGTCCTGTTCTAGGCTTCTTGACGAGCTGGGGCTTCTGGTGGACAGAGATCATGTCTCTGGGTATCATCGCTTACTATGATGTCGACTTCTGGGGATTAGGCTTCAGGATTGCAAACAGAGCTACTGGAAGTGCCTTTGCCGCAGACATGGCTAATACACTGAAAGAAGGAACTGCCGCATGTCTTCTAGTTGCTATTCTCATTGTCATTGTATCAGGTGTCGTTACCTTGCTAGGAGCACGGATCTACAGTATCATCATCAACCTCGGTCTCATACTTGGTGTCATCGGAAGCGTTGTGATGATTGCTTACTTCCTGGTAAGCTCACCAGAAAACGCACCTGCACTCTGGGACAAGACCTACGGCGGTTACGACAAGATTGTAGCCTTAGCAGCAAAAACGGGCTGGACTGACACGCCAACCAATGCGGCTGCCACAGGTGGCGCTGCCATCGGAGCTATCTGGGCATACATTGGATTCACTGCAGGAGCCTACATGGGTGGAGAAATCAAGAATCCATCCAAAGGCATGGTGTGGTCCATTACCATCAGCGCCATACTGGTCATCGCCTACTACACATTCATCGGATTCATGGTTTACAGGGCATTTGGAGACTTCATCCCACAGTATACCTGGTGTGTGAATGAAGCTCCCGATGAGCTGGGTAAGATCGTGGAGAACCCGCCGTCAGCACTGCTGCCAACCTTTGCATGTGCATTAGCTCCCGGAAAGCACCTCTGGCAGATGATAATGGCTTTGTCAGCAGCTATCTGGCTGCTCAACGACATTCCCGCCTTCTTCCTGGTCTGTTCAAGACTGGTATTCTCATGGTCTTTTGACAGGTTCTTCCCAGAGAAGATTGCAGAGGTCAACGACAGATTCCACAGTCCACACTGGGCTGTTATCATAACAACCACTGGTGGCCTAGTCGGTGTGGGAATCTGCGCTCAAGGGGCATGGACTGCAGCCATGGAGACGACCATGCTGTACATCTTTGCTGTAATATTCGGCTGTCTGGCTGCTGCTATAACGCCCTACGTGCGGAGAGAGGTGTACGATAGAAGCATCAAATGGGAGATACCTGGAGCAATTGGTCTGGTGATCTGCAGTATCATCTTCCTGATCATCGTCCTCTGGATAGTCGGCTTCCACTGGTTCTGGGGTATGTTCATGACCTTCCTCGGCGTCGTCTGGCTACTCGTTGGAATCTGGATGATGGTCAAGGGCATTAAGACGAGCATACCTTTGATGACGATCGCAGGTGTATCTGGACTCGGAACCAACTTCTACTTGCTGTTCGTCGCTGGTGCAGGACTGCCGCCAAGAGACCTGGCATACTGTTCAGCCTGGATGACTGCTGGTCTGATCATCTTCTTGATGTACTATGCATACAACATCCGCAGGGGCGTAGATGTCAAGACGATCTATGCTGAAATTCCACCTGCATAAATATTTTCTTTCTTTTTTCTTCTTCTTTTTATGATTTTTCTATGGAATTTGAGAGAGAACTATATAAATTTTGAACAAATTCTAGAATGAGTGAAATTCTGAGCAAGTTTTTGGAATTGTAGACCTTTCAGATCAGATCCAACCCACCTACACTTGAACTCAGAAGACCCTTTAGCGGATATGCACTTCCACAATGTCGCTGTCCTGCAGGATGTGTTCAGATCCCACTTTCTGACCCTCGTACTTCGCTGAAGGTCCCCAGATTCTGGCATACTTGAATTCTTTTTGGAACTGTTTGTGAATTCTGCCCGCAGCCTCGAAAACGGTGGCACAAGGCCTCATGGTAATTGGGGGATAGGCTATATCTTCTCCAGGAGTTTTTGTGTACACCCTGATGATGTTCAGACTCCTGTATACAGCTTCTTTGGCATGGTTCAAATTGATGCGCTTTTCAGCCGAAATGGGCACGATATCGTATTCGTTAAAGTATTTCTTCAGCAAGGCAAAGTTATTCTTGCTGTTTTTGATATCTCCTTTGGTAGCCAGAATAATGGCGCGCTTAAAGGTGACAGACTCATCCAGTGCCTCTTCAACCTGCTCTATGGTGGTATCACTTCGAAAGACAATTACAGCATTATGGATCTTCTCTTTAAGCAATAGCTCCTTGAGAACCAGTTCATCACTGCAGAAGAACTGCTTTCCTCTGATGTCAATGCCTCCTTCTGCTTTCTTTACAATTTCCAGGTCTGGAGGCTGCTCATTCAATTTGATTCCACCCTTCTCCAGTTCATCGAGGATGAGCTTCATTTGCTCTAAAGGGTTCTGCGACAAATCAATGATCAAGGCTACTGCATCTGCAGCCCTGATAGCACTCAGGATCTGAAGACCGAACCCCTTTCCTAAAGAGACATCCCTGATCACTGCAGGAATCTCTACGAGTTGAATCTGGATGTCCTTGTATTCCATCATTCCGGGCGTGGGTGCCTTCGTGGTGAACTCGTAGTCGTCCACTACAGCATCTGCATTGGTCAATCTGTTCAGGACCAATGACTTTCCCGAATTGGGAAGACCCACCAATGCTACCTGGGCTGCTCCTTCTTTCTTTACATTGAAGGTAGGGCCGTGGCCAGCTTTCCTTGCCTTGGTCTCCATTTCCTCTTTGATTCTCGATATTTTTCTCTTGATCTGCATCTGCATTTTTTCTGTACCCTTGTGCTTCGGGATGAGGGTCAACATCTTTTCCAATGCTTTCAACTTTTCTTTTGAGGATTTTGCTTGTCTGTACTCTTCTTCTGCAGCCAGGTACTCGGGTGTAACATTGGCAGGCATGATTTTCATTTCGTGCAAAGCTTATAAATTTTGCAGCCAGTTCTGTTAATCCCTAACATTCGAGGATTTATTCTTACCCACATTCTTAAGCGATCGCTCCCTTCTTCTTTCATGAAGAAAGAGGCACTCTTAAAGAAAATGGAAAGTTCTGCTGAAGACCTGATCCTGGAAGCAGAGAAGCTGACTGAAGAGGAATTCAAAACGCAGGTAATCACAGGCACGTGGACGGCAAAAGATATTCTCTCGCACATAGCTGCATGGGATCTCGTCTTTTTGGACTGGAGCAGTAAAATAGTCATAGGTGAACCACTTTCCCCATTGCCAGATTATCATGCAGTCAATGCTGCAGAAGTTGCAAGGAGGAAAAGCCTCACAAAAGAAGAGATCGCAAATGAGATCAGAAAGAACAGAAGAGCTTATACAGAGTTTCTTGCAGGGCTGACTGCAGAACAGCTGCAACTCAGTGAATCAAGGTACAAATTTACTTCAGAGAGCCTTGGACATGACATTCTGGCCCATGATGTGCACCACTTGAAGCAGATCAAAGCCTTCAAACTTAAGTGACTAAGCAGTATATAACTGAAGGATTCAAGAACAAGATCGATCAGAATTCTCCCCCTGTTACTCCTCACATTCTCTTACAGCGATCTTCACTGCTTCCACCATCACATCCAGGCTCATTGATGCCTTTCCTGGTTTGTCTATTGTCTGTTGTGGCAAATATGGTAGATGGATGAACCCCACCTTCACGGTGAGGCCGTTCTTCTTAACGTGGTGCAGCACTGCATAGAGCACATGATTACACAAGTACGTGCCAGCAGAATTTGAAACTACTGCAGGGATACCATTTCTCTTCAAGGCTTCTACAATCTTCTTGACCGGTACAGTAGTGAACAATCCATCTTCTCCATCTGACTCAATCCTCCGTTCATTTCGTTTCTTTCCCTTATTGTCCTTGGAAGATGCATCATCGCAGTTTATGGCAATTCTCTCTACCGATATGTGGGTTCTCCCTCCTGCTTCTCCCAGATGCAGCACAACGTCAGGCTGAACCTGGTCAAAGAATTCAACTGCTTTTCTCTTGGCTTCATCAAAGACTACAGGAAGCTGTTTTACCACTATCGATACGCCAATGTCCTCCTCTGAAATGGCTTTCAATACCTCCCAGGACGGGTTCACCTTCTCCTTTTTAAAAGGCTCAAACCCAGTGAGGAGCACTTTCATGGGCCCGCCTCGGGACGGGGCCAGAACTTTCCCTTATACCAGGGAGTAATGGGACAGCCCAGGCACCTGTTGGAATGGTAGTACGCACATTCTTCACAGTTTACCTCTACCTCACAGGCATGGCCCTCAATATCCAATTTCACTGGGAAGACGAAATCCTTGATAGGAGCCACCACTACATCAAAATTCACGTCAGACACTAACGAATTTGATCTCAAATGCCGGTCTACAATAGCTTCCAAGGAAGCCACATCTTCTCCCATGAAGAACATACACAGGTTGCGTTCACCAGACGTGATCAATCCATTGAGAAAAAAGGGACAGCCCTCAAAGATTTCTAAGAGTCGGGGAGTATTTCTTGCAGCCACATCTACTTTAGCTAGATTCAATCCTACAGTGCGGAAGTTCATTCCCACCTGGTAATGGATAGCACCTTTTTCTGACAGTTTTCTAATTCTCACACCTACTGAAGGCTGAGACAGATTCACCTCTTTCGCAATATCGCTCTGAGACTTCTGGGGATTCTGTTCCAGAAGGGAGATGATCTTTCGATCTTTTTCATCCAGACCTAGTTTTTCTTTGAGCATGTACTCTCTGAACTATTAACACTTTATAAGTTTTTCCTATAGGTTATTACTATTACTGTAAATTTTCAAGCAATATTTCTTGTTACACGTGTAACACCAGTTCATCATCTGCCAAGTATCAGAATCAACCCACATCGAAGCACTTCATGAAAACCTTTTTCAATACACAAGAAATGATGTTTCATGAAGCTGGTCGGCCCAAGGAAAGAATTTTGCCTGAACCTGGCTCACCATTTGCAGTGTCCCTTCGTGGAAATGGACAGAAGAGTTTTCCCCGATGGAGAGATCAATCCCCGTATTCTCAAAGCCCCGAAAGAAGCTGTTCTGGTCAATACGTTATCTTCTTCAGATTTTGATCCAAACAGATACCTCATGGAATATATTTTTTCGATAAAAAACTTAAAAGAACGGGGAACTGAAAAAATTGCACTTGCAATGCCTTATCTCCCTTATTCGAGGCAGGACAGAGTCTTCAGGGAAGGGGAATCCTTTACCTCAAAATATGTTCTGGAAATCTTCAGAGATTTGGGAATCAGAGACGTAGTTGCTGTCACCTTTCATCTGCATCGGCAGAGATCAGTCAACCTGGTAAAAGAAGTTTCTCTCCATGATGTTTCAGGTGTGGATGCATTGAGAGACCATATGAAGACCTGTGTGAAAACTGATGAACTGGAGAGTCCTTTGTTTGTTGCTCCTGATGAAGAGGCAGAGAAATGGGCACGACAAATGGCAGAATCCTTTGAGGCTGATGTTGCAGTCCTGGAGAAGAGAAGGAATATAATCACAGGAGCAATAGAGATTCATGGAGAAATTCCCGAATGCAGGAACGTCATCATTGTAGATGACATGATCTCCTCTGGAGGCACTGTGTTGAGAGCCATTGAAATCTGTAAGAAATTCAAGGCAAAGAGGATTCTTGTTTGTGCTGTACATGGCATTTTTTCTAAGTCTATTGCCTGGAATGTAGACATTATTACCACGAATACGATTGAGAATCCTTATGCTCAAGCAGATGTAACACCATATATGGCAAAAGTACTCCTGAAATTGTTAGATTTCTGACCAGTATCAGAATGAATATCTTTAAATAGTTGAATTTAGATTATTATAATCATGGTTCAACAATTCCTGGACAGGGCGAGAGAACTGAACTTTCTCGAAAAGATCTATGAAGAGAAGAAATCAAGTCTGATTGTCATATACGGGAGAAGAAGGATCGGGAAGACGGAACTGATTAAGAAATTCATTGAAGGCAAACCACACGTGTACTTCCTTGCTGATAAGCGGGGAGACCATGAGAATCTAAAAGAATTGCAGCGCTTCATGGGAGATTTTTTGCAGGACAGCCTTTTCAAGAAAGCTGACATCAGGAACTGGACAGAGCTTTTTGACGAATTCTCG
The DNA here is from genome assembly GCA_964516825.1 of uncultured Thermococci archaeon. GTDB lineage: Archaea > Methanobacteriota_B > Thermococci > Methanofastidiosales > SZ-28-30 > SZ-28-30. The sequence continues at coordinate 6,514 of CAZFAR010000023.1, read as the reverse complement.
AAAAAAGCAAGAGACAAAGCTGCCATTGTGATAGACGAATTTCCATACCTTATAGAATCAAACAAGGCGATACCTTCTTTATTTCAGAAAATTTGGGACATCAATCTTTCCTCCAAGAGCGTGTGTCTGATTCTGGTAGGTTCAAGTATTGGAATGATGGAGACAGAGGTTCTGGGCTATAGAAGCCCTTTGTACGGAAGGAGGACAGGGCAATGGAAATTGGATACGCTGGAATTCAAACATCTGCATGAATTCTTTCCAAATTATTCAGTAGAAGACTTGATAAAGGTTTTTTCAATAACAGATGGCATACCAGCATACATCTTAACCATGAATCCTCGGCTTAGTTTCTCGGAAAATTTGACTGAGAACGTGCTCAAATCTGGGAGTTATCTTTATCAGGAAGCTGAAATCCTATTGAGACAGGAGATAAGAGAACAGGCAAATTATTTTAACATTTTGAAAGCAATAGCCATGGGAAGAACAGGATACGGTGAAATAGGGAATTTCACCGCTCTTGATAAGACAATGGTTTCAAAATATCTCAGTACCCTCATTCTGCTTCATATAATCAAAAAGGATTTTCCTGTAACGCAGAAAAAAGAAACTCGAAACGCCAGATACATTCTTGAGGACAATTATTACAGTTTCTGGTTCAGGTTTGTCTACCCTAACAAGACTTTGATAGAAGGTGGAAAAATGAAAGAACTCATGGATATAATCGAAGCAGACATCAATATTCATTTTTCCCACGTTTTTGAGAAGGTCTGCAGACAATTTCTTTTCGAAAAATCACCAATCATCTTCAACAAAATCGGCACATGGTGGCAGAAGGACAAGGAAATTGACTTGGTGGCCTTGAACGAGAAAACCAAGGAGATCCTGTATGCAGAGTGTAAATGGAAGAAAAATGTTCATGCAGAAAAGATCCTTGTCGAGCTGAAAAACAAGGCTCAATATGTTGACTGGCTCAATCAGGAGAGAAAGGAGCATTTTGCAGTTTTTGCAAAGTCCTTCTCCGATCGGTCCAAGGAGTGCTCGTGTATTGATTTGAATGATCTGGAGAAGATATTGATTGCTGCAGATGTTACACGTGTAACATGAACAGGGGTAGATGTCGTAAGAGCTATATACACTTGTGAATTGAAGATTCTATGAAAATAGTATATCATCCCGAATATTTGAAAGACTATCCCACAGCTTCCTGTGAGTGTCCGGAGCGGATTTCGTCTATTCTTGAGAGCTTAAAGGAGTACAAGATTTTAGAACCTGAAAAAGCGTTAGAGAAATACATAAAACTGGCACACTCTTCAGAACACATCCAGTGGGTGAAAACCCATGAACCTGAAGCCTACGAAGTGGCATTATACGCTGCAGGAGGTGCCATCAAAACAGCAGAGACTGCTTTGCAGGAACCTGCTTTCGGATTGATCAGACCCCCGGGACACCATGCCAGCAGAGATTCTGCGTGGGGGTTCTGTTCCTTCAATAACATGGCCGTGTCTCTTCTGACGTTGAGAGAAAGCTCTCTGATCGAGAAAGCTCTGGTACTGGACATTGATCTCCACTTCGGAGATGGAACAGTCGATATATTGGGGAATGAATCCTGGGTTTCCATCTTGAACGTTGAAACGTACAGCAGGAAGCAGTTTGTAGAAGAGATTGAGAAGATACTCAAGAACACAAAGTATGATATTGTAGGTGTTTCAGCAGGATTTGATACGTATGCAAAAGATTGGGGACGCATTTTGACCACAGAAGACTACCTCTTGATAGGGGAATTGGTGAAGAACTCCTGCGAGAGGCGGTTTGCCCTCTTGGAGGGTGGGTATTACCTTCCTGATCTGGGAAAAAATGTGGCAGCCTTCCTGAAAGGATTGGAGTAGAAAAGAAGAAATAATTGGGGTTCAAGTCATTGGGAGAAGAAATGTTGAATATCAACCTCACTTTTTCAAGATGACAAGAGCTTGTAAGAATGCAAATACGAGAATCAGTATGAAGGAAACCTGCATAGATGCTACATCAGTTACAATACCCATGAGAACAGGGGAAGCTGAGGCCATGATGCATCCTATACTGAAGAATAAACCTAATCCTGTACCATGTATCTCTTCTGGCGTCCTGTCTGTGAACAGTGCGAATAGAGTGGGCCATAAACCGTTAAAGACCATCCCTGCCAAAACCACGAAGATAAGCATCACCGCGTACTGAGAGGAATGCAAAAGTAGATACATCAACCCTCCTGATACAATTGAAAGCACAGAAATCATCCTGGATTTTTCATAAATGTCTGAGAAGTAGCCACCCGCAATCTGCCCAATGATCCCGAACCCATTGAACAGGGACAGGAAAAGCCCAAAGCTTGCCGGGGAATATCCAAGATCAGACAGTTTGAGAGGGAGAAATATGGTAAAACCTCTTGAACTCATGGAAACAAATCCCAGAGCAACGATCACTACGAAGATTTTCTGGGTGAATAGATTTCGCACTTGAACTGTTTTTTTCACAGGTTTCTCTTCTTTGACCAAGAGGAGAAACAGAATACAGATGAAAATGCCCATGATTGGGAATGCTTTGAATACAAATCGCCAGCCGTAGCTTTCAGCCAGTATTCCAGATATCAAAGGGAAAGCTGCCATACCCAGGCTGCCTCCAGCTCCATGGATACCCAGGGCTCTTCCTTTTCTCTGAAATATCTGGGAGATTAATGAAATACTCACAGGATGATACACACTGGCACCCAATCCGGCCAGCAAGTTCCAGAATACTAATTCGTAATATGTTTTTGAGATTCCAATCAGGTAAAAACTCAAGGACAGCAAGATCAGCCCTGAAACAATGAAGATCTTCCGTCTACCTGTCTTGTCGGAGAGATATCCCATAATGAACTGACCTAAACCCAGAGTAATGAGCATGCACCCCCCCAAGATGCCAATCTGGGAACCAGAGAGGGAAAACTCTCTCGCTATCAACGGGAGCAAGGTAGGCAAGACCAGTTCAAACCCATCGTTGGCCATGTGAGCAAAGAAAGTGATAGCCAGCATGCGGGTATGTGACATAGATTGAGAGTCAGGAAAGAGCTTTTAAACCTATGTTTACGCAGTTTCTTCTGTTCGATGTATGATTTTGAAAAGTAGTAGTTGAAAAGTAGTCACGGCTTCAGACAGAAATGTTCTCCTCATGTCTGCTCAAGCAGGGATGCTCTCTGTGGAATGGAAAAAAGCTCAATCCATATTCTACATTTCGAAAGGTTTATATTCCCTTTGGAGAAATATACTCATGAGAAAGATTCGAGTCATTCCCACCATAGAGAAAGCATTTTCCTGTGTTTTCCATCATCCCAAGGTCTTTGTTCCATTCCTTGTGCTTTGTCTACTTGCTGCTCTATTTTTTGTATACATCTTTGGCAGATTTTCCACACTTTTTGGGATGTCTGTCTCGCCTGAGGAAGCACCCTTTGCAGTGATACAAGGGATTTTCAGCCTTTTTGCCCTCATCTTTTTGGCTGTCATACTCTTGGTCTTAATTGTTCCTTTTTTTGAAGGGTGGACATTTGCAGCTGCTGCTCTTGCTTACACCAATGAGCCTGTGTCCCTGATGAAAGCAGCGAAAAAGGCACTTTCCAAGTACATTGGACTGCTGGTGATAACATTTGTTATGATTGTTGCATGGGTGATAATCGGATCTATTCTGTCGGCTATCATTTCTGTAGTAATGTTTGCTGCGATGGCTTCACTTGGGTCAGTCTCGCCAGAGAGTTATCCATCTGTTCCGTCGGCTGCCTACTTCAATGTGTTCTTCATGATGTATGGGATAATATTCCTGATTATGGCTATTTTTCTGGTGTTTTTCGTCTACATGAAACCTGCGTACATAGTGGGGGAGAAGCGTCTTTCTGAATCCCTTGGAGATGGATTTAACACATCAAAAGCGAATTTCTTCCCGACTTTCCTGATTGTTCTCTTTTTCCTAGTGGTGCCCCTGGTATTCTTGATTGTGGTAGGAAGTGTAATTTTACTGAGCAGTACAGGTTTCAAGCAATTCTTGATTTCGGGGCCCCAGGCGATGTATCCTGATCTTGGTGTGCTGCTGCTTGTAGGACTGCCCCTGTGCGTTATCTGCATCCTGTTCTATGCAGTTTTCTATGCAGGTTTAGCATATGCGTATATGGATTCGCATGAAATAGTCACTGCAGTGTGAGATCATTTCCAATGCGGAGCTAATGGATTCAAGGTGCCAGAAAATTGGAACTAGGAATGAGACTCGCTAGATGAGGGCAAAGTAAGCGAGCAAAGATTCTAACTGTATCTTTTCGTTGGATCCTTCTACTAATCGGAAGTCATGCTCACCCAGCCTATCCACAAATTCTACCTTTTTCCTGTCCGGGATGTCCAGGTTAAAGATCTCCTTATGCATCTGCCTCAATATCTCCTCCCCGGAGAGTCCGTATTTCAGGAGAAGGTCACTCAATTGCTTTCTGGCAGCAAGAAAATCTCCCTTAAGGGCATCTTCCATCATTTTCCTTATATCTTCAGGAGTGGCTCTCGCAGATACCTGGTAGATGGTATCAGCTGTTACATTATCAAAGGCAGAGGCAGCCTGTAACAAGTTCTCAGCGCTGCGCATGTCGCCCTCAACCACGTACAGGAGAGCTTTCATGCCATCTTCTGCAATGGTCAACCCCTCCTTTCGGGCGATCATTTTCATCTTGAATTCAATAGCCTCATCAGGTAAAGGGCCAAATCGGAAGACTGCGCACCTGGACTGGATGGGTTCAATGATCTTGGAGGAGTAGTTGCAGGATAATATGAATCTGCAGGTAGAGGTATACATTTCCATTGTCCTTCTCAGAGCATTCTGAGCATCCGATGTTAGAGCATCAGATTCATCCAGAAAAATGATTTTGAAGTCGCCACCAATTGGTCTGGTTCTGGCAAAATTCTTGATCTTCTGGCGGACCACATTGATTCCTCTTTCATCTGAGGCATTGGTCTCCTGAAAATTCTGTCTCCAGGTTTCCCCAAAGAATTCACGTGCCAGGCAGATAGCGCAGGTAGTCTTGCCTACCCCTGCAGGTCCAGCAAAGAGTAAGTGGGGCATGTTCTGCTTTTCTACGTAGTATTTCAATCGTCTCACGATATTGTCACGACCTACAACTTCATCCAGCCTTTGAGGCCTGTATTTTTCAGTCCAGGGTTTTTCAAATACCACAGCATCACCTGCTAGATGGGTTCCTATTTTAAAATTTATAAAGGTTTGGTGTTGCTATGATTCCGAAATGTTCAACCATTAATATTGTCTGGGTGTAACAATCTTGTCCTGTAGAATGGACTTTTGTGATCTCGCTATCTCGGAATCTCATGTGAGTTTTTTTGAATTCAGTAGTGTATGTTGTTTCTTTTCCAAGAGTTCGTAGTTCGTTCAGCAGAAAAAGGTGGAAAGTTCGATTGAAGTACACATTGCTACAGTAGATACCTATCCCCTTGATCAGATTTTCATTTAGTAGAACAGAATTGATTATAGTATAACGTCCAAGAGGAAAGGTTCATAAACAACTGGAGCAACAGGATTTTGAGGAAGTCCTATGTTGAAAAATAAGAGCATCTTTACACAAGCTGTTCATTCAGGAGAAAAAGGTCCACCCCCTGATTTTGTGCCTGTTTCAACGCCTGTGTACAATGCTGCCACTTACTTCTATGAATCCATGAATGACCTGGATGCAGTCTTTGCGGGCGAGAAGAAAGGCTACGTCTATACGAGATATGGAAACCCAACAACGAGAGCCTTAGAGGAGGCTGTCGCTGTACTCGAAGGAGGTGAGGCTGGTCACGCCTTCAGTTCAGGCATGGCTGCGATCCATGCAGCTTTGCTTGCTACAGGGCTCAAAAAAGGTGACAGCATAGTAGCAGCTCATGACCTGTATGGGGCTACTTATGTGCTGTTGAATACACTGTTCAGAAACCTGGGGATTAACGTCTACTTTGTGGATATATCCGATTTAGGACAGGTGGAAACTGTCATAAGAAGAACAAGGCCGAGAGCTTTCATCTTTGAGGTAGTTTCCAATCCTTTATTGAAATTGGCAGATGTTCCAAGCCTCATCAAAATCGCTCACATTGCAGGGGCAGAGGTAATTGTTGATAGCACTTTTACCACCCCCTATCTGATCAAACCGTTAGAGTATGATGCAGACTACGTGATGCACAGTTCCACTAAGTACATGGGCGGACATGGAGATGTGCTGGGAGGCGTTGTTGTCTGCTCCCAGGAAAGAAGGGACAAACTGTATGAGTTAACAAAATTGTTAGGAGCAAACCTTGGTCCAAACGAAGCTTTCCTGACATTGCGGGGGCTAAAGACACTTCCCTTGAGAATGGTCAGACATTGTGAGAATGCCCTGAGAGTAGCTCAATTCCTGAATGAACATTTCAGAATCTCTGCCGTATTCTATCCAGGATCGGAAAGCCATCCGCAGCATGATTTAGCCTCAAGAATCCTCCGCAAGGGCTGTTAT